>JBGTNF010000141.1:0-4749 GCA_041743205.1 Thermomicrobiales bacterium
GCCGCTCCTTGCGAACGCCCTCAAGGCCGAGGGCAGCTACGGCGACATCTACCTCTTCGCGCAGGGCGCGGAAGGCCAACGGCCGGTGATGAGCACTGTCCCCGGCCGGGAGGACTTCAGCTCGGCGTTCCGTGTCCACAACGTCGCGTTCGACGGTGAACCGGAAGTGCTGGATTCGATCGAAGCGATCCAGGAGGTCGAACAGGCCGGCACGGCAACGGTCGAGCAGACGGACGTCATCGTCAACCATCCGCTCATCATGTGGCCGGGCGACGGGCTCCCCGTGGACGAGAACATGGCCGAGCCACTCGGCACCGGGCCACTGATCGAGTCGCCAGACACGGAAAATGGCACTGTGACGTTCAAGCTGCACCAGTGCTACCCTGGCAGCCGCTACATTGCTACTGATACCTCGTCGGCCCCGATGGCCCCGATGATGGGTCTTCCCCCGTCTGAGCCGACGCAGAAGTTGGCGGAGGTCGGCGCCACCGCCCCCATCTATGTCTTTGCGAACGGCCTGCCGGGCACCGGCGCGATGGGGTTCCAGCCCGCCGTCTTTAACGCCAAGGCTGGCGACCCGGTCTGGAGCCCGTTCTGGGACCACATTACGGTGATGTGGAAGGATGAGGACCAGGCCGTACTCCTCACGTCTGAGGCGGAGATCAAGCAGCGTGCCGAGGCGGGGGAGGTCGAGCTGTTCAACGGCGTACCAGACAGCCACCCGAACGGCTTCGTCGTCAATTGCCCGGCGCCGATCTTGGCGCCCACCACCTACGACCCGGCCCTGTTCGCCCTTGCCGAGGCAACGCCGACGGATTAAGGGGAGATTACGGGCGACAGGGATCCGAACGACCGGAGGCCGGGGCAATCTCGGCCTCCCCTATCCGTTTTCTGCTTTGCGGGCGGGAGTCAAAGCGGCAGGCCGACCGGGTAGACTACTGACCAGCAAATGTCTCGAAAACGAGGGTTTCTAGATTTCCATAAACGGTCGTTTGTGAAAATAGGACTTCGGAGCGCGTGGCATGGTCGCCTCTCTCCCCGGTCCTGATCCGTATTGTGTGCACAATTATCGTGGTCAAGCTTCCCTCAGCACCGAGGCGTTGTGAAGCGCCGCCTCGATGCGACCACTCTGGCCAGGAAAATCCATGGATCGTCAGGCTGTCGTTGCGCGGCTTGTCGAATCCACCGCTGAGGTGGACCCAAAGATCTGAATCTGTGGGGACGCGGAAGTGCGCCGCCCTCGTTGGCAAGTCCGAGATCCAGCGCGATGGGCCGGTGGGATCGCTGCGGAAGTTGATTGCCTTCTGATCCTGGTCCTCGGGGTCAGCATTGCCTTCGCCCGGATCAGCGGGGACGTTCGGGAAGGGTGCGGCAAGATTGTCATCGATGTAGAAACGCAGCCCGTCCTGTAGGATCAGGACAACTCCCTTCCGTTGGAGCTCACCAGCCCCCGGCGGACATTCGGATAACCGCCGCCTGATACGGAATCCGCGTATTCACCGTGTGTTCCGCGGAGAGCCGCCCATGTCGCTGCGGCGAGAGACTCGCCGCGCTGCCCTCGATGTCGCTCGGGATGACGTGTTTGGGGACACATGTCCACGCACGCACTGCTCAACCGGATTCCGTATGAGACCATTGGTCGCGTGGGCGAATCGCTATGTCATCCGCAGGTTCGACAATGAGGACACCCGTCAGGCCGTGATGGCGATGATTACGGATGTCGGCCCGCTTTCAGGCCTCAAACCATCCCGGCGTAATTACTCAGGTCACGGATACGGACACGTTGTAGATGGCATTCATGCCGTAGCCCTTGGCATTCCAGGCGACCTCGCGTGGCTGTTGGAACCCACGTTCGTCGGTCGCGCGGGAACTGAGCACCACCTCACCCGCCTCGGCTTCCCAGGCATACTCGAAGCGAACCCAGGAGAGGCGGCCCGCCTCTTCGACGATCTGCGCTTCAGCCCAGGTTTCTCCGCCGTCGGTGCTGACCTCGACGAGGGCAATGCTGCCGTGTCCGGACCAGGCGAAGCCCCCGATGGTCTGCGGCCCAGCGCTGAGGGGGGCTTCCGGGACGGGGGTGGTGATGACCGATTTGACCGGCATGATCGTCACGGGTTCGACAATCGTCCCATCCTCGTTGATGACGACGTAGCTCTCGACGTTGAAGGTGCCATCGAACGCGCGGTCGATGAGTTCGAGACCGACAACCCATTTCGTCGACGCGATGCCGCCCCAGCCGGGAACGAGCAGGCGCACGGGTCCGCCGTTGGGGTTCGGAATCGGGTCTCCGTTCATCTCCCAGACGAGCATCACGTCCGGATCGAGCGCGATCTCCAGCGGAAGCCCGCGTTGCATGTCCTCGAAGTCCCCACCCTGAGAAACGATATCGACTGCGCCTTCCTGGACTCCGGCCTGATTGAGCACCTCGACCAGGGAAACGCCGGTCCATTCGGCGTTCCCGATCGCCCCATTGCCCCATTGGGTGCCATCGACCTGCCTGGGATCCTTACTAAACCGGCCCCGACTATTTCCCGAACATTCGAGGAATGCGGTAATCGTCCGCTGAGGTAAGGCCTCGAGGTCGGCGAGGGAGAGATCCAGTTCCGTGTTGACCAGTCCGGTCACGCGCAATCGCCACGCTGCGGGATCGAGGTCGATCGATACCGGTCCGTTGGAGCGAATGAAAAAGCGGTCGTTGGGGGTCAGAAATTCGTCCATGAGCTCGACCGGTGTCTCGAAGGTGGTCGTTCCCCGGGGGATCAGGTCAGGGTCCTTGCCGAGGCCGGTCAGCACGTCTTGCGGCGTGGGCGTGCCCGCTGGCGTCGCCTCCTGGGCAGCCGTTTCGTGCGCGACGATGGAGGCAATCAGCGGCGCCGAGAAGCCGGCGGCGGCCAGGCGACCAATAAGCCGCCGCCGGTTCACATTCCCAAGTCCGAGAGACGATGTCTGGTGTACCGAACCATTGGGTTGTGTCATCAAGAACTCCTTCTGGATGGGTGCAGGACGAACCGTTATTCTACGCGAGGGCGTGAGTTGCCTCGTCAGGCCGTCTGGTCCGTGGACTGCAAACGCGTCATAACCCGACGCAACCCAGCATCGGCCTCAGCCGCCACGGCCGAGAGTTCGGGGTCGTCACCGACAACGCTCAGCATTTGAATGGGATTCACAATCGAGACCGCACGCTTGCCCTCGTGCTCGTGGACGATCACGTTACAGGGGAGCAGCAACCCAAGCTCATGCTCAGCCTGGAGTCCACGGTGCGCCAGATGAGGGTTGCAGGCGCCGAGGATCACATAGGGCTCGAACTCGATGTCGAGCTTGTCGCGCAGTGTTTGCCGGACATCGATCGTGGTCAGTACGCCGAAGCCCTCCGCCTTGAGCGCCGCGGTGACCGCTTCAACCGCCGCGTCGAAGGGCAGGTCGAGACTCGTCCCGATGCCGTACGTGCTTGATTGGGTGGGAGTGGAGTAGTTCATCATCGATCCTTTCATGTGTAGTTTAGTCGTCGTAGTCCGTGTCAACGACGTCTTCCGGTGTCACGGCTGCCTTCTGGTGGAAGTGCGCTCCAATGAGGCCAGCCGCCGGCTGAACTCATCGTCGTCGATCTCGCCCGCGGCGAAGCGGCGACGCAGCACCTCGCGGGCCGAAGCCTCCTTTCTGATCTGCTGTGATCCCGTCTCCCGCATGAATAACCGCACAACGAGGGCAAGCGCGATAATCAGGAGAACCGGAAACAGGCCCATCCAGGTCCATCCCCAGCCGGTCATAGTCCATCCGTCCATCACCTGGTAACTCCTTTGAGAGGCCCTGCAAACGCAGACTGTCGCGTGCCATGGGGATTGTCACGAGTAAAGCCGCTAGAGCACCAGCATCCCGTTGCGCGCGATGAGATACACACCGACCACCGTCACCAGGACGGCGAAACCCCGTGACAGGTTGACCTCATCGATCCGGCCCGCCAGACGGCCACCCAGCATTGCTCCGGCAAAGCCGCCGACGGTGACGAGCAGGGCGAGTTGCCAATCAATCTCGGCATTTTGCAGCTGGGCCACCATGCCCGCCGCCGAATTGATGGCGATGATCAACAAAGACGTCCCTACCGCCAGGCGCATCGGGAAGCCCAGCACCATGACGAGCGCCGGTACGATCAGGAAACCGCCACCGACGCCAAAAAAGCCGGTCATGACGCCAACGATCAGCCCTGCCAGGAGAACCGGCCACTGGAAGCCACGGGATGATGCCGTGCTATCGGAGGTTCCCGCGGGTTTCGTCTTCGAAAGGAACATGCGGCCCGCGACCACGAGCATCAACACGCCAAAGAGCAGAAGCAGCAGCGGGCCCGTGACGAGCCGATTGAGCGCGGTCCCGGCGAAGGCCCCGGCAATCCCGGCTCCGCCGAACACCAGCGCTATCTTGAGCTCGACTCGGCCATTACGCGCATGAGGGATCACCCCGAACAAGGCCGTTGCGCCCACGATCACCAGTGAGGTTGCAGTTGCTTCGTGCACGCCCTGATCAAGAGTGTAGACGAGGATCGGGACGGTCAGGATCGATCCGCCACCACCGATCAGGCCGAGCAGGATGCCAATCATCGTACCGAACAGGACAGCCAGGAGGATCGTCACGAGCGGTCGACCGGGTGCCCGGCATCCGTCCAATCCACCATCCCACCCGCCAAGTTCCTGACATCCGTGAACCCCACCTTGAGCAGCGTGTCAGTACCGGTCAGGCTGCGCCGACCGCTGCGAC
>JBGTNF010000142.1:0-17662 GCA_041743205.1 Thermomicrobiales bacterium
GCGTGACGCGGGGTGGAGCAGTGGCAGCTCGTTGGGCTCATAACCCAAAGGTCGGAGGTTCGAATCCTTCCCCCGCTACCAGGACCAGGACCAGGACGACCCGCCGGCTCACCCCCGGCGGGTCGCCCCCGTTAACCCCCCCTCATTCTCGGGAAATGATAGGCTAGGCCGAGAATCGGCGACATGCCCTTCGATCTACACGCCAGGAATGACGCATCATGACGAGCATCAGAATGAATAGCCGCGCGGCCTCAAATGACCAAGCCGCCAAACTGGCTACCGCCGGAGTTATGGCCGGAGCGGCAATAGGAATTTGGGCGGGGAAACGGATCAAGGAATACGCCGGGCAGGAACGGCCCGATGGCATGATCAACTGGAATCGGACGCGGGAAATCGCCGTCGCCATGAACAAGGGCGAAACGCTTACCGCCGTCCAGCGGGAGCGGTTGGACGCCTACTATGGTGATTTGGTAGCCAAGTGCATTCCCATTGTTTCAGACTACACCGGTACCTCCCTGCCAACCGACGACCACCGCACGTTTGCCTTCGACCGCGTCGACTGGATCGACGCCAATCTGGTCGGCTTCAAGCGGATGTTCGAACCAATCGAGGCACTGAACACGCCGCACGCCCATAAGGGCACCGCGGGACGCTTGGCTTCAGGCGTCAACCAATCGATGCTTTCGTATGAGATTGGTCTCCTCCTCGGATACCTTGCGCGCCGTGTTCTGGGTCAATACGACCTTGCCCTGCTCGGCCGCGAACCGGTCGAAGCGTCCGGCAAACTTTATTACGTCGAGCCCAACATCCGGGGAGTCGAAGCCAAGCTGGCGCTCCCGAAAGACGATTTCCGGATGTGGTTGGCATTGCACGAAACCACGCATGCCTTCGAGTTCGAGGCCCATCCGTGGGTACGCGTTCATTTCAACTCGCTGCTGGAACGTTACATGGTGTTCATGAAGCAGGATGCCGAGTACCTGAAGCAGGGGATGCAGGGGCTAAGGGTCTTCGCTGATCGAATCCGGAACCGCGGCGACGAGAGTGGAAGCTGGATCGAAGCGTTCATGAACGGTGAGCAGCGCGAGCTGTTCAATGAGATGCAGGCCATGATGTGCGTGGTCGAAGGCTATTCGAATCACGTCATGAATGCGGTCGGCAAGGACCTGCTCGAGAACTACGAGGAGATATCCCGTAAGTTCGAAGAGCGACAGAAGCAGCGAACGCAATCGGAGCAACTCTTTGCCCGGCTCACCGGGTTGAACGTGAAGATGGAGCAGTACCGGGCGGGCGAGCGGTTCATCGATGAGATCGTCCGGCTGCGGAGTCACGACACGGCGCGCCGGGTGTGGGAAGCGCCGGAGTTCCTTCCCACGATGGACGAGATCCGGAAACCGCAACTGTGGCTGGATCGGATCGACGGCGTGACCCCTGCGCAGCAGAACGCGAGCCAGGAACCCGTGACCATGACGTCCGCCTAGTGGCGGAAGTGCCGGGTCCGGGTGAAGAGCATCGCGATCCCGGCCCGGTTTGCCGCGTCGATCACCTCGTCGTCGCGAACGGAGCCGCCAGGTTGCACGATCGACGTAACGCCAGCGGCGATTGCGTGATCGATGCCATCGGCAAACGGAAAGAAGGCGTCGCTCGCAAGAGCGGCGCCTTTTGCCTTGTCGCCGGCCTTCCGCGCCGCGATGGCCACACTCTCCAGCCGGTTAGGCTGCCCGGCCCCCACGCCAACGATCGCCTCGTCCCTGACGAGCACGATGGCGTTGGATTTCACGAGCCGGGCTGCTTTCCAGGCGAACACGAGATCCCGACGTTGTTCCTGCGTCGGAACCGCTGTTGTCTCGATCGTCCAGGAATCGGGATCGTCGTCTTCTCCATCGGCGGTTTGCACCAGCATCCCGCCGCTGATCGGCCGCACATCAAGTTCGGCGACGTTGCGGCCGGCTGAATCAATCCGGTTCGGCAACGACAGCAGCCGCGTTCCTTTCTTCTTGAGCAGCGTGGTCAACGCGTCCGGTTCGTAGTTCGGCGCGATGATGATGTCGAGCTTGATCTTGCGCATCGAGGACGCAGTCATCGCATCGACGGGTCGATTCACCGCGACGACCCCGCCGTACGCCGACACTCGATCGCCATCGAACGCCGCGTCATACGCGTGAGAGAGCGTCGGTCGAACGGCCATCCCACACGGCACCATGTGCTTGACGATCACGGCCGCTGGCGAGTCGAACTGTTGCACCGCTCGCC
Source organism: Thermomicrobiales bacterium (assembly GCA_041743205.1). Classification (GTDB taxonomy): domain Bacteria; phylum Chloroflexota; class Chloroflexia; order Thermomicrobiales; family UBA6265; genus JACCYX01. The sequence goes on from JBGTNF010000142.1 coordinate 2,251, forward strand.
ACGCCGCATCGCCATCGAGATAGTTGTTGAACGAGAGCGGTTCGCCAGAGAGACGTTCGGCGTCAAGGAGACCCTGGAGTCGACTCACGTTGGCGTTCAATCGCACATAGGCGGCGGCTCGCTGCTGGGGGTTTTCGCCATACCGAGGGGTAGCGATGTGCCGTAACGGAAGCGTTAGCTCCGTCGGGAACATGGGTTCAGAGTCGCGCAAAAACGACGCCACCAGCGAATCGTAGGTGGCGACATGCCCGAACGCCTTGGCGGCCAGTCGCCGCCGTTCGGCCAGATCGAGGTCGTTGTTGGACAGCAAGGCCGTAACCCGATCGTAATCTTCGGGGTCGGTGACCACGACGACCGACGCGAAGTTCTTGGCCGCGGCCCGGACCATCGCTGGACCACCAATGTCGATCTGCTCGATCTTCGCCAGGTCATCCAGTTCGGGATTCTGGACGGATTCCTCGAATGGGTAGAGATTGGATACCAGGATATCGATCGGTGTGATGTCATGGTCTCGCAGTGTATCGACATGGCTGGCCAGATCCCTCCGCGCCAGCAGACCGGCGTGAATCGCCGGGTGCAATGACTTGACTCGACCGTCGAGAATTTCGGGAAACCCGGTGATGTCCTCAACCAGCGTCACGTCCAAACCTGCCTCACGAAGGGCCTTCGCGCTCCCGCCCGTGGACACGAGTTCGTGGCCCGATTCGGCCAGCGAACGCGCGAATTCCACAAGGCCGGTCTTGTCATAAACGCTGATCAGCGTTCGCATGCCTGGCTGTCCCTTTCGCTGGAGATTTATCGGGTTTGATCGTGTCCGTTCCGCCACGCATGGACATTGGAGCGAATCTGGTCGGCGTGGTCGTGGAGATGCACGCTGTAGATGGCCAGCCAGTCTTGCGCGGAGTAGGGCCCGGATGCGGTATGCCGCCCAGTGGCCTCCCACTGCCGGTCGTCGAGACGCGCGATGAGGCTGTGTGTCGCCCGGCGGACGGCCACGATCACCTCGAACGCGTCTTCGATGGCAAGCGAGCCGTAATCGAAGGCGCCGACCCAGGCATCCTGATTGTAGCCAACGATGACCGGATCCGGTTCCGCGAGGAGCAACCGGATTCTCGTTACCGCGAATGTCTCCGAGTCACTGCAATGCTGGATGATTTCAGCGGCCGACCAGTCTGCTTCGGAAGGTTTCCACTGGCGCGCGTCCGGAGGACACGCATCCCAGGCGACCCGGAGTTCCTTCGGACCTGCACCATACTGCTCGATCAATCGAACCTGGTCCTGAGCATCCAAAGAACGTTCCCCTGATTGGTCGAAATCGTGGCGAGCAACCACGCAATGGTATCAGGCGTCGCAGCCGCCGGCTGATCACGGCGTTATGACCTGAACAACGCCGCACGGGATCAATCCGATGCATACCGAACTTATAATGGGCAGGTCATCGATTGTCGGTGATTCCGTTCATGCATCATTGGGAAGGACTGTCCACATCATGGTTGCTGCCAAGAACGCTACTGCGCCCACGTTCGCAACGAAGAACGATCTTGCCAAAAAGGTCCGCGCTCAATCGATCGAATTGCTGAATCACCAATTGGCGGATTCGCTCGATCTCTATTCCCAAACGAAACAGGCCCACTGGAACGTGAAGGGGTCGGACTTCTATCAGTTGCACCTGATGTTCGACGAACACGCCACGCATGTCGTCGGCTGGATCGATCTCATTGCGGAGCGCGCCGTCATGCTGGGTGGGTATGCCACCGGCACCGTGCGCATGTCGGCGGAGGCCAGTCGGTTGCCGGAGTACCCGACCGACGTGGTTCGGGGCCTGGATCACGTTTCGACGCTCGTCGAACGATGGTCTGCCTACGCGGCGAGCACCAGGGCTGGCATCGATGCCGCAGAGGACGCCGGTGACAAGGACACAGCCGACCTGCTCACCGAAATTTCGCGCCAGGTCGACATGGATTTGTGGTTCCAGGAAGCGCATCTTCAGGGGTAGAGGGTGGCTGGAAAGGGGTCATCGGGTCAACCGGACGGTCATCAGGCGACTCATCGCGAGGGAAATCCACGCTTCTTCGGTTTCCGGGAGCACCTCATAATCCTAGCTCAACCGCCGGTGACGTCCCAGCCAGGCAAATGTCCGCTCGACCACCCAGCGCCGCGGCAGCACTGGAAGCCCGTGGGTCGTGGTGGCGGGTCCTCATCGGTGGCACACGGATCCGTTTCGGGGCCTGGGGCAAGACCGTGACCGCCCACCCCAGGATTCGGTGATCCAGGCCGCGCACGGGCCCTGATACCCGGCGTCGACCCACACTCGAACCAGGCGCGGGAACCGCTCGGCCCGGCCGGCCAGCAGCAGCATGGCCCCGTCCCGGTCCTGGACATTGGCCGCATGCACTTTCACGTCCAGCAGCAGCCCGGTCGTGTGGGGCCACCTTGTTCCGTGGTCTTCGACGACTGGCTGTCGAGGATCGCCCCGCTCGGCTCGGGATCGCGGCCCGCGTTCACCCGCACCCGTTTACCCAAGGCGGTGTTGAGCCGCTCCCACGTGCCATCGAGCCGCCAGCGGCGGAAAGAGTCGTACTCCGTCTGCCAGGGCGGGAATTCAAGGGGGAGCAGCCGCCAGGCGATCCCTCCCCCCAGGACGTAGAGCATCGCGTTGACAATCTCCCGCCTCAAATGCTTGGCCGGTCGGCCACCGCGCTTGGGCGCCGGCACGAAGGGTTCGAGGATCGCCCGTTGGGCATTGGTGAGGTCGGTGGGGCAAGCCCGGCGGGACATGGCGCACTTCCGAAACAGGGGCGAGACTGACGGATATCCTCCCAGTTTACCCCCCTTTCCAGACACCCTCTAGCGCTCGGGGTAACGGTGTCCGGGAATACGCCAATGGACATTTCGAGGTAGACAGACCAATGGGTTGTCTTTTGAGGTCGATGGATGTCCCCTCGTACCCAAACCGGCAAATCGTGCCCGCCAGATTTGGTTGAACTCGACGAGGATCACATTTTAGCGCTGGGCCATTCGAATGCCTCGTCAGGAAGTAGCGAGGATGGCGGAGTCGTCGACATCCAGCGGCAGGTCGATCCGGCCACCCCGTCGAGCGGACTCGTAGGTGGCGAAGATCAATTCCGTGGCCTTGATCACCTTGCGGGACGAAAGCTCGGGCTCCCGACCCTCGGCGAGCGCGGCCACCGCGTCCATCACGCCAGCCGCCACTGTGGCCTCGAGCCCGTTCTCGCCTTCCAACGCGACCACTTCCCAGCCGCCGCTGCCCTTCGCCCAAACCCGCAACGGATCGGTGCGGAGCGACGCTTCGATGATGCCGTCCGTGCCAACGATGCGGGTCGAAAGCGGCCAACCCTCTTCCATGCTCGTGGTCAGGATGCCGATCACCCCGTTCTCGAACCGGAACTGGCTGATCGCCTGCCCTTCGACCTGGATCCCGAAGACCGATCGCCCGCCCATCGGTTCCACCTGCCCCAGCACCCACTCCACATTCTCTTCATCGTTGTAGAAGAAGAACATGTCGAACCAGTGTGTGCCCCAGTCGAAAAGGTTGCCGCAGGAGCCTTCCAGGCGAACGAGGTCGCCGATCGCTCCCGACCGCAGCAGGTCCCGGGCCTGCCTGAACTCCGGACCGAACCGGCGTTGATGATTGAAAGTGAGTTGCACACCACGCTCGTTGCACACTTCGGCCATCCGTTTGGCCTCGCCCCAGGTTGGCGCCATCGGCTTTTCGCAGTGAACCGCCTTGACGCCCGCCTCGGCGGCGTCGATCACCATTTGCGCATGCAGATGGGGCCAGGTGCAGATGCTGACCATGTCGAGGTTTTCCTTGGCCAGCATCTCGTGGTAATCGGTGTACAGCGCATCGCCGCCGTGACGCTCCTGGAACGCTTCGGCGTGGGAAATCTCCAGGTCCGAGAGCGCCACGATGCTGGCGTGCGGCGAATCCGTGTACCCTCGGGCGTGGAAATGGGACATGCCAAAGCCACTCGCCCCTTCCGATTTCCACGGTCGCCCACAGCCAATGATGCCGACTCGAAACTGTGTCATCCGATGCCCTTTCTGTTTGATCCATACGCGCCGCCCCAAGTAGCTTGACGGGTCCCTCGTGTCCGGTTGCCTTCACCTCACCATCCGTCATCCCTCGCAGCCCGCAATATCTAGCGGGGCCGGCAGCTCGGAATGACAGTTCGTGGAGACGCTACGAGACGGTGGAGACTACTGGCTACGCGGAATGCCCAGAACGTTTCGACAATACGTCACGCTCTCCTGGAAATGGTCGAGTTGTTGTTGCTGGAACGACTCCAACACGTCGTCTGGCGGCTGCCATACGCCGGGATCGAGGACGAGTTGCTCGACGGGGCCGCTCGTCCCCTGACCGGCGAATGCCAGGAAACGTGCGAACGTCGCTGCCTTCATGTCCGGGTACAGCGCCCAGAACTCCGATTCCGCATCCAGATAGGGAATTTCCTTGGGACCCACGCCGGTGATGACTTCCAGGTCGATCGGAACATCGGGAACCGTCTCGTTCAGGATTTGCACGATGCGGCGCAGGTCGACCGAGCCGCGACCCGCCGGCGCCCACTGGACCAAGGCGCCTCCAGGGGTAAGCCAGGCCAGCGTGTCCCGAAGGTGGGTGGAGACCGTGTACGCGGCCAGGACTTCCGTCGCGTAGACCGCGTCCTCGCCGGCGTAGACCGGGTTGCCGGTATCGAGGCAAACCCGAACGTGCGAGGATCCGACCGTCTCGATCACATCCCGGAGTTCCGGCGCCAGAAGATCGCCCATGCCGTGGTTCTCCACGGCAATCGTGACGCCGGCTCGTTCGGCGTGCGGCGCGATCGCCCGCAAGGTGCGCACCGTTTCCTCAATCAGTTCGTGAACCAGCTGGGCGGCGCGGTCGCCCTGCATGCCGACGAAGCAGCGGACGATCGGCGACTCGACCACCAACGCGGCCTCGATCATGTCCAGCAGTTGCTGCTCGCCCGTGCCCAGCGATGCGTCGAATGTCGACGACAACCGGTTGAAGCTCCGCATGCCCACTTCGAGGGTCAGACCGCGCTCGCGGGCATAATCGCGGATGTTGCCAAGCTCGATCGGATCGAGCCCGCCCAGGTGGGCCCGTTCCGAGAAGTGAACGTTGTCGAGTTCCAGCCCAGCCGCGTAGTCGATGATCTGATAGGCGTTCCAGCCTTGCCACCGGACGCTGAAGCTGTCGATTCCCAGGCGCATGCACAATCCTTTGTGGGCAAACGTGCTGTCTCTTGCTCAAACCAGTTCAGGCTGGGCAGTCGCCGTTTCCGAATCGCCCGCCCTGCCTCTGCGGAAGATTTCTCGTTCCCCGAAATGACAACGCGACGACGCTCGAAATGACGTGCCTTTGTGGAACGTCCAGTGTCAGTCCACGTAGGTCACGTCGACGCGGCGCCCGCTCGCGGCGGATTGCGTAATCGCGTCCGCGATCACGGCGGCGCGATACCCGTCCTCGAACGTGGCGCCGTGCGGCGCCACGGGCGTTTCGTTCACAATCGATTCGATGAAATGGTTGAGCTCGTTGATGTGGGCGTGCTCCCAACCCAGGATGTGCCCGTGCGGCCACCACGCCCTCGCGTACTGGTGGTCCGGCCGGGTCACCAGTACGTCGCGGAACCCGACTGCGTCGGAAACCGTCGAGTCGGCAAGGTAGACCTGGAGCTCGTTGAGCCGTTCGAGATCGAACGCGACCGTGCCTCGGGACCCGTTGACCTCGAAGCGCAGCGAGTTGGCCCGGCCGGTCGCCATTCGTGACGCCTCGACCGTGCCGACCGCGCCGCTGGAGAATTCGACCAGCGACACCGAGGCGTCGTCCCATTCAAGTTCGACCATGGCGTTCCCCGGTCCTTGCCGACGATCCTTGAAGCGAGGCGTCAGCGCGGATATGGTGCCGAACTCGCCCACCAGGAAGCGCGCCAGGTCCACGGCGTGGCTGCCGAGGATGGCTTGCGAGCCCGCTTTGGTCGAACCTTCGTCCGGCACGCGGCCGAGCGGCCGCTCGGGGTCGTGCAGGCTCTGCTGCAGGTATTGGACCCGGATGTGATAGATCTCGCCCAGGTCGCCACGCTGGATCAGGTCGTACGCGAGCCGGATGGCCGGCACGAATCGGTAGTTGAAACCGCACAGGTGGCGCGTTCCGGCCGACCGCGCGGCGACCAGCATCCGGTGGGCGTCCTCGGCGGAGAGCGCCATCGGCTTCTCGCAGACCACGTGCTTCCCATTCCGGAGTGCGGCGATCGATGGCTCGACGTGCATGTGGTGGGAGGAACAGTTGTCGAACAGCTCGATCGCCGGATCCTTGACCAGTTCCTCCCAGCTCGTGTAATACCCCTCGTAACCGTACCGGCGGGCCGCTTCCGCGACCTTGGTTTCGGTTCGCCCGGCGATCGCTTTCAACCGCGGCCGCGCCGCCGGCGGCCAGAAGATATGCGGAATCTTGATGTACGCGTTGCTGTGGGCCTTCGCCATGAAGTTGTAGCCCAGCAGTCCAACGTTGATCGACCGCTCGTCATTGTTTTGGCCGACTTCCGTGTAGCCTTGCAGGCCCATGAACCGATGCCTCTCTGCTCATTGCAATGGGTCTTCGCTTCCACGACGAGCGGCGATCAGGCCGCGTCCCAGGCGTTTCGCACATAGGCAGCCGACTCCTGGAGCGCGGCAACCGTTGCTTCGCCCTTGATCTTGCACTCGAACGTCATGTAGCCGTCGTACCCGATCCGCTTGAGGGCCGCGAAGCCCGGGCCGAAGTCGAGGTGCCCGGTGCCGGGCTGGTAGCGATTGCTGTCGGCGAGGTGGATGTAGGAGAGGCAATCGGCGTTGCGCTCGATGGCGGCGCCCATGTCGTCGTCTTCGAGGTTCATGTGGAAGAAGTCGCCCATCATCTTGATACCCGGGCTGCCGACGGCGCGGCAGATTGCGGCGGCATCGTCCAGCGACTTGATGAGGTGCGTTTCGTACCGATTCAACGGTTCGAGGATGATCGGCACGCCGGAGGCTTCAGCCGCCGGCGCGATCTTCGCGAGTTGGTCGATCAGGATTTCCTTCTCCAGGTCGACGACTGTTTTCATCCGGTGGACGCCAAACGACGGCGGTGACGGAGCCGCGATCTCGGGCTGGCTGCGGATCGGCACCAGGATCGACCCAACGACCCCGAGTTCGGCGGCGGCGTGGAGCCCGGCCGAAATGTCGGTGACGGCCTGGGCCCGGGTCTCGGCGTCGGCCGCCAGGACCCGGCCGCTTCGTCCGTGAATCAGGAGCTTGATTTTCGATTTGCCGAGCGATTTCCGGATTGCGTCCAGACCGTCGCGTTGAGAAACGGCGCTGAGCTGGATGCCCTGATAGCCCGCCTCCTCCAGGTTGTGCAGTCGTTCATCCAGCGTGCGGCCGGGGACGACCGGCTCGCCATCGAACCAGTGTTCAAGCACTCCAAGTTTGACGGTCATGTGCATGTTCCCCTGACGGATGCGTGGGCGCGCTGACTTGAATAGCTGCCGCGTGAACCGATCTCGACACGGAATGACGTGAGTAGGGGCGATCCTCTGTGATCGCCCGGAACTTCGCTGCGAGCGAGTCCGGGTCAACACGTATCCAGCGGGGCCAGGTTGACCCCTACGCATAGCACCGTCTCATCACGGTCCACCCGACGTTCGAAGCTGGTCAGCGACGCGGTGGGTTCAATGGATGGAGTTGCGGCGCGTTCAGTCGTCGATGGTCCAGTCGGCGAGATTGGCCGGCAGCGGCGCCGGTTGGGCGCAGGTGCTGGCCAACGTCTTGAGCTCGCCGCTATCCGACGATTCCAGCACGCTGTTGATGACGTCGACCACGTGGTAGGCCATGTCGCCGTGCGCCCGCTGCGGCCGGTCGTTGGCGATTGCCCTGCTCAGGTCGGCGACGCCGACGCCGCGGCTGTTGCCGGTGTACCCGAATTCGTTGGCGACCGGCTCCAGGTCCGGGCTCTCCGGACGGCGGAGGTAGAGCTCACCCCCGAAGTTGTTGGGATCGATGCAGCGCAGCGAGCCCTCTGAACCGTAGATTTCGATGTGTGGCAGCCCTGTTTCGTACACATCGTTCGACATCAGGAACGTGCAGATGGCGCCGTTGGCGTATTCCAGCGAGGCGGTGGCGTGCGTCGGCACCTCGACCTTCAGCACCCCGTCGCCATGCTCCCGTTCCGGCCAGGTGATCCGGTTAAGGCCAGTCACGCGGACGAACGGACCAAGGAGGTGAATCAACGCGTTGAGGTAGTAGGGACCGCGATCGAAGATCGCGCCGCCGCCGAACGCGTAGTAGTCCGTGGCGTAGAAACTGGTGTAGCCGGGCTGCGGGGCGGCCCCGCCGGGTCGCCGTTTGCGGTTCGGGTTGGGCCGGGCGTGGAGGTTGGCGAAGGCGCCGACCGGCTCCCCGATTACGCCGCGGTCGATCAGCGCCCGCGCCGTTTGCCAGGCGCCGCCGAAGAAGGTGTCGGGCGCCCCGCCGACGCGCAACCCCTTTTCCTTCGCGATGGCAAGCATCTTCTGCCCGTCGTCCCGGTGGACGGAAAGCGGCTTTTCGTTATAGACGTGCTTGCCCGCCTCGAGCACCTGAATGCCGACCTTGCCGTGTACCCGATGCGGCGTCAGGTTGATCACCAAGTCGATGTCGGGATCGGCGAGCAGGTCGTCGACGCTGCACGCCTTGGAGATGCCGAACTCATCGGCGCGTCGCTGGGCCCCATCTACCCGCAAGTCCGCAACCGCGGCGATCTCGAACGCATCGAATTTTTTGGAATTTTCGAGGTAGATGCTGCTGATCGTGCCGGCGCCAATGATGCCGACGCGTGCGGGTCCCGAAGTCACAACGTGATCCTTCCCTTTGGGAGATTCGCAGAAAAGTTAGGCGGCCATGTTAGCCCCAATTGCCTGGCGTGACGATGCCCCTCCTCGCGTCAAGTGCTGCAATCGCCGCCGCGACGGTCATCGCGCAGCGTCGAAGACGACATTGGCCGGAGCGGAGTCCGCCGGCGGTCGCGCCGTTGGTTTCGCGGGAGCCGTGGCTGTGGACAAAGCGCCTTGAAGGTGCAAGGTGCGGGCAAAGTGGCACCGCGCGAAGTGGCCCGGCTGGATTTCTTCGAGCACCGGCGACTCATCCTTGCACACTTGTTCGGCGTACGCGCATCTGGGATGGAAGTAGCAGCCGCTGGGCGGGCTCGCTGGCGACGGCAGTTCCCCCTTGAGCACAATTCGCTTCTTGCTGGCCCGCGGGTCCGGCTGCGGCACCGCCGACATCAGCGCCTCGGTGTAGGGATGTAGCGGTGCCCCGTACAATCGGGATTTGGGGGCGGATTCGACGATCTGCCCGACATACATGACCGAGACATGATCGGAGACGTTCTCCACGACGCTCAGATCGTGCGCGACGAAGAGGTACGAGAGCCCGAACTGCTGCTGCAATGTGTTGAGCAACTTGAGGATTTGCGCCTGAACCGAGACATCGAGCGCCGAAACCGGCTCGTCGCAAATCAGCAATTGCGGCCTCATCGACAAAGCCCGGGCGATGGCGATGCGTTGCCGTTGACCGCCACTGAAGGCGTGCGGATAGCGACGTCCGTACTCCGGGCGCAGGCCAACCAGGTCGAGGAGTTCCTCGACCTGGCGATCGAGATCCTTGCCGGTGGCCTTCTTGTTAACCATCAAGTGTTCGCCCACGATCTGGCGCACGGTCATGCGTGGGTTCAATGACGAATAGGGGTCCTGGTAGACGATCTTCATGTTGCGCCGGGCCTGGCGGAGCTGGCGTTCGTCCAGGGTAGCGATGTTGACCCGCCCGATGTCCCGGTCGTTGAACCAGATTTCGCCGGAGGTCGGCTCCAGGGCCCGGATGATCATCCGGCCCAGGGTCGTCTTGCCGCTGCCGCTCTCGCCGACCAGGCCGTGGGTCTGGCTGGGCCGGATTTGGAGCGAGACGCCGTCAACCGCGCGGATGGACCCAACCTGCTTGCGCAGCAGACCCTTTTCGATCGGGAAGTGCTTCTTCAGGTCCCGGACATCGACCAGCAGCGACTCGTCGTGTTCGCCGTCGTCCAGGCCAGCGGGGATTTCCCGGTGTTTCATGGTGTCTCCGTTCTAGCGCCGCAGGCAGCTCACGAGATGGCCATCGTCGAGCGGCTTGAGCTCGGGAACCTCGATGTCGCACAACCCTGGCAAAAACTCGCGGCAGCGGGTGTGGAACGGACACCCGCTGGGAATGTTCATCGGATTCGGCACCGACCCCGCGATGACTTCCAAGTCCTCCACCTTGCGGCCGATCCGCGGGATCGATTCCAGCAACGATTGGGTGTACGGGTGCTGCGGATTGTGGAAGAGGGTATCGACATCGGCGCTCTCGACGACCTTGCCGAGGTACATGACGACCACTTCGTCCGCCATCTCCGCGACCACCCCGAGGTTATGGGTGATCAGCATCACGGCCATGCCGGTTCGTTCCTGGATCCCGCGAATCAGGTCGAGGATCTGCGCCTCGGTCGTCACGTCCAGGGCGGTCGTCGGTTCGTCGGCGATGAGCAGGCTCGGTTGGCAGGAGAGCGCCATCGCGATCATCGCGCGCTGGCGCATACCGCCCGAAAACTGGTGTGGGTAGTCGTTGATCCGGTCGTCGGCGCGGGGCACGCCGACGAGCTCCAGCATTTCCACCGCCAGTTTCCTGGCTTCCTGCTTGGTGGCCCTTCGGTGCAGCTGGATCGCTTCGATCAGCTGGTTGCCAATCGTGTGCACCGGCGACAACGACGTCATCGGCTCCTGGAAGATCATGGCGATGTGGTTGCCCCGGATGTTCCGGATCTCCTTGCCCCGATGGTCCAGCGCGGTGAGGTCGATCGTCTGCTGGGTCGCGGGTTTGGGCGGCATCCCGTTCGCATTCGGGAGGTCCGGGGACTTCTGCTTCGACACGTTCGCCGCCGCCGACTGGTGGTACAGGATTCGGCCCTCGACGATCTTGCCGGGCGAGCGCACGATCCGCATGATCGAACGGGCCGTCACGCTCTTGCCACAGCCGCTTTCACCGACCACGCCGAGGGTTTTGCCAGCCGGGATCGTGAAGCTGACGCCATCGACGGCCCGCACCGTGCCTTCGTCGAGCGGGAACTGCACCTTGAGATCGATCACTTCGACCAGCGGAGAGGTTGTCTGCATGTCGCTGCCCCTCAGTTCTTGTACGGATCGGCGGCGTCCCGCAGGCCATCGCCGAAGAAGCTGAAGCACAACACTGTCAAGGCCACGAACCCACCCGGGATGAGCAACCAGGGGTAGAGGAGAATCGACTGCACGTTCTGGGCATCCTGGATGAGCACGCCCCAACTGACGATCGGCGGCCGCAGTCCGAGGCCGAGGAAGCTCAGCGCCGTTTCAGCCAGGATAATCGCTGGGATCGCAAGCGTGAGCTGCACGATGAGGTAGCTCGCGAAGGCGGGCAGCATATGGACCACGACGATGCGCCAGTCGCTGGCTCCCGCCAGTTGCGCGTCCAGCACGAAGTCTTCTTCACGGACTTGCAGGAGCTTGCCCCGGACCACGCGGGCCATCCCGGTCCAGCCGACCACGGAGAGGATGATCGTGATCGCGAAGTACACCTGCAGGGCGGACCATCCCGCCGGAATGGCGGCGCTCAGGGCCAGCCATAGGGGAATCGTGGGAATGACGATCAGGAACTCGATCAGGCGCTGGGTCACTGTGTCGAACGCGCCTCCGTAGAACCCCGAGAATCCGCCGATCACGGCGCCGAGCACGAAACTGATGATGACTCCGACGAGCCCGATCGAGAGCGAAATCGTCGACCCGCTCAGGATGCGGGAAAAGAGGTCCCGGCCGAGGGAATCGGTTCCGAACAGGAAGATCTGGCCACCTTCGGCCGCCTGGAACAGGTGGATCGTGGTTGGGATGAATCCAAGGAGTTCGTACTCGGGGCCTCGGGCGAAGAAGCTGACATCGAACTCCTGCGATCGGTCCTGGACGACGGCGCGGGTCATCGTCAACGGATCCGCCTTGAGCTCGTAGCCATACACGAACGGATCAATGGAGCCGTCCCGGAAGAAGTGGATCCGGTTTGGCGAGGCGTAAGTGAGTTCGGTGCGCGCGTCCGGCGTGGTGGGCGAGAGGAACCCGTTGAACGCCATCATCAGGTAGAGGGCGACGATGCCCCACATCCCGATCATGGCCAGCCGGTGACGCTTGAATTTGAGCCAGGTCAGCTGCAGTTGCGACGCGTAGACCAGTTCGTCATGCGCCCGGGTCGGGTCGTCGATCGCGTCGATCGCGGTTTCCTTGCGTCGTCGCAATGGGTTCGCGAATCGTCGGGAAATGGCGGACATGGCCGTTACCTCCCTTCCATGCGAATGCGGGGATCGACCCAGGTGAGGACAATGTCCGAAATGAACGTGCCGACGATGGTCAGCGTCGTGAGCACCAGCAAAATGCCGGAGGCCAGGAACATGTCCTCGGTCACCAGTGATTGCAGCAGCACGGGGCCAATCGTCGGCAGGTTGAGCACGATCGCGGTGACGACCTCACCCGAGAACATGACCGGCAGGAGCCACCCGATGGTGCTGACGATCGGGTTGAGCGCAACCCGCACCGGGTACTTGAGCACCAGCCTCCACTCGCTGACGCCCTTGGCTCGCGCCGTTTCGACGTAGGGCTTCTCCAGCTCATCGAGCAGCGTGGCCCGCATCACGCGAATGATCGTTGCCGCGCCGCCAAACCCGATCACGATCATCGGCACCGGGAGGTGGGCTAACAAATCGAAGAACTTGGCCCAGCTCCAGGGTGCGGATTGCATGTCCGACGAGTAGAGCCCGCCGACCGAAATCCCGAACCACCTGTTGAAGAGCAGCAGGACTACCAGGCCGAGCAGGAAGTTGGGGATCGCCAGGCCGATGAACCCGATGAACGAGACGACGTAATCGCCGGGTGAGTACTGCCGGATCGCGGAGTAGATCCCGATCGGGATCGCGACCAGGTAGACCAGCAACGTCGCGCCGAGCGAGATGAGCAGTGTCATTGGCAGCCGGGACCAGATGACCTCGGCCACCGGGGCGCTCCAGGCGAAGGATCGGCCCAGGTCGCCCTCCGTCAGCAGTCCGGTCATCCAGCGTTGGTACTGAACGTATTCGGGCTGTCCAAGCCCGTACGCCGCGCGCAGGGCCGCAATCTGTGAATCGGTGACCTCGCCGCCCTGGGCTTCGAGTTGCGAGACGTACGAGGTCAGGTAATCACCAGGTGGGAGCACGATAATCGCGAAGGCGACCACGGTGCTCAGCGCGAGAAGAATGAGCATGTAGAGAAATCGTCGTGCGACGTAGGCGCCCATGTCGCTGCTCCATTTCCAGGCTGGCGCGCTGGGCGCCGCCGACGGTCAATGACCGGTCCCGCCGGCTCCCCAAGGATCTTTGGGAAACCGGTGGAACCCGCTGACCCAGTCGGCGCTCCAGCGCCGCTCGGGTCGGTCAACGTTCGGCTTACTCCCGGAAGAAGAGCGTGGACGGGTGGTACGGGTACTGGAACAGGCCATCCCAGGTGTGGATGCCAACTTCGGCGACGTTGCCGACGTTGTTCTTGACCACGAACGGCCACGGCGTGGCCCCGACCGTCCCGATCGACCAGAGGTTGTCCGCTTGCGATTGCAACAGCTCGGCGGCGACGGCTGGATCCAGCGTTTCCGCGAACCGCTGCCAGGTGTCGAGGATGGAGAGGTACCACTCCGGCGGTTCCTCGCCGCCGGCGCCTTGGGTTTCCCACCACTGGTTCCAGAGCGGGGCGATCGTGCATTCGTCGCCGGCCTTGCCGGTCACCCACTTGCGGTCGACGGGCAGCAGGATATCGGTCGAGGCGTCGCCGTGCCAGAGCGACATGGGCTCCTCGTTGCTCTCGATTCGCGGATCGAGCAGCTGGCGGGTGACCGGCGTGCCCTGAACCTCGATCCCGATTTCACGCCAGTAGGAGGCGACGAGCTCCAGCAACTCGGTCTTTGGCCCTTCGCCGTTGAAGTAGTCGAAGTCGTATCGGATGGGATCGCCGTTGGGCAGCAGGCGTTGAGTCTGATCCTCGTTCCAGGTCGTCCCAAGCTCGTCGAGCAGGGCGTTGGCCTGCTCCAGGTCGAACTGGGCGAAGGCGTCTGCGTACTCCTGCTTGAAGTAGATCGACGTGTCCAACACGGTCATCTGGCGTGGGATGGCGGCCCCGAAGAAGAGGAGTTCGTTCATCTCCTCGCGATTGATCGCGAGCGACAGGGCCTGCCGATACCGGGCATCCTGGTGAAGGGCTTGCAGTTGCGGTTCCGGCCAGTTGAGGTTGACCTGGTAGAAGTTCTCGCCGCCGCGACCGCTCGACCACCGCAACACGCGGTACGCGGCGGTTTCCGCCGACGACTGATAGACGGCGAAGTTGAGGACGGAGGCATTGCCGACCGCGTAGTCGAAGTCGCCGGTCACGATCTTGGCGTGATACGTCTGGACGTCCTGGACCCGCTCCATCTCCGCGTAGTCGATGTAGGGAAGCTGGTTCCCCTCGGTGTCGACGGCCCAGAAATAGGGGTTGCGCACGTAGCGGACGTAGGATGTCGTCGACTCTTCGGCGATCATCGCTTTAAGGGTAGGGATGTCCGGGTTGATGGCTTCGTCGTCCAGGTCCTGGAAGCGTTCGACCCAGGTGCTGAACTCGGCGGCCTCGGCGTCGGCCTGGGCATTCGGGTTGTACGTGGGGTGGAACTGTTCGAGGTAGTGCCGGGGGTGGAGGGCCCGCCCGGCCGGCCAGCCGTACTGGTGCGGGATGTTGGAGAGCAGGAAGATCGGGTTCGGTACGGCGAACGTGATCACGATCGTGTTTGCGTCCGGCGCCGTGACGACCATCAGTTCGCCGCCGGGCCGGAACCCGGTGTAGGGAGCCGGGGTGAGTTCCGTGTTGAGGATGATGTCTTGGTAGGTGAACATCATGTCGGCCGAGGTCAACGGCGTGCCGTCGGACCACTTCATGCCGGGCCGGAGATTGATGGTGTAGGTGGTGGCATCTTCGGACACCTCGACCGAACTCGCGATGTTGGGTTCGGTGCCGGTCAGGTCCGGCGTGTACCGGAGGAAGTGGTTGGGGCCACCGGTGACCCAGTTGATGTCGTACCCGCCGAGGTTGGTCGAAATGTCTCCGACCCGGATCGTGCCGCCGTAGCGCCCGATTTCGATGGGCTGGATCACCTGCGGGTTTTCCGGCAGGCGCTCGGCAAGGGGCGGCAGGGATCCGGCCGCCACCAGGTCGGCGAGCATCGGCGATTCGGCGAAGGCGGCGGGCACGGTGTCCACAACGGTTGCGTAGGTTGCAGCATCCTGCATTCGGGCCGCGGCGGCCCTGCCGGAGCC
>JBGTNF010000143.1:0-5549 GCA_041743205.1 Thermomicrobiales bacterium
ACGGGGCGGCAATGGCCGCCCGGTGATGCCGGGCCGGGTCCAGGCAGTCGAACGCGCGGTCTCGCCTGGGGAATCCAGTGCGCTCGGCGTGACCACGTTCGACATTTACCTCAACGACACCGTCCATTGGGCAAACGTGCCGGAGCGCGTCTGGGGCTACACGCTGGGCGGCTACCAGGTGCTCAAGAAGTGGCTCTCGTACCGGGAAACGCCGGTGCTGGGCCGCCCGTTGAAGGCGGACGAGGCGCGGACCTTCACCCAGGTGGCCCGGCGCATCGCCGCGATCCTGCTCATGGAAGGCGACCTGGACGCATCGTACCGGCGCTGCGCGGCCGAGACGTGGGACTGGCCGGCGGCGGTGGAGGCAGCCAAACCCCAACGCCCGCTGTTCGGCGATGTTGCTGGACGCAACGGGTAGGTTGCGGGCCAGGCGGCGCCCCCGCCCACGCGAACCGGGTACAGGTCAGGACCGAAAGGCGAATGGTTTGCCCATTGACGCCCGTCCCGCTACGGCTTGATGTAGATGTAGCCGTCGAGTTGCGCCTGGACCAGCGCCACGACCCCGCCGAGGTTGGTCAGGGCGTAGGCGGGGATGTCGGCCGGATCGATCTGGTGTTCCCGCAAGGCATTGGGGCAGACGTGAACCACCACGCCCGCGGCCGCCGCGGCCGCCAGGTCGGTGAGCTGGTCGCTCACTCCCTGCAGGGTGTAGACGGCGCTGCCGTCGGCAACCACCCGGATCCGGGCGTTGGGCCATTCTTCGGTCAGGTTTTTCAGGTTGGAGAGCACGTACGGCCAGTTCTGTTCCTGACCGGCGTGCAGCACGACCTTGAAATCCTCCGGCACGGCCGGCGTGGCATCCTGCGCCGCCGCTGCTTCGACTCCGCTCGTCGCGGCCAGGCCAGCCCCCAGTAGCGCGAGTGTCTTGCGCCGGGTCACGGTTGCCGCTATCGGATTGGGCATGTGCTGTCCTTCCATCTTCGTCATCGTCGCTCGGTCAAGTTCCCCAACGAGCCACAACGGTTGTCCACAACCGTCAGTTCATGGAGAGCTGGCCCGATCCAGGCGATTGTTTCATGTGACCCATTCCCGGATTCTATCATCCGGGAACGGAAATCCGGTTCGGGATTGCAGAGGGTCATTTTGCCCATTACGACACCACCTGGACCTGCCCTTTTGCGGGTAAACTTGTCTTGCTTCATGCTTGGAACAGGTCCCCGAACGAACCAGGCGGGCGGCTTTTCACCGCCGACGAGGAGCGTCCTTCCTGGATGACGGATAATCAGGAAGTCACACGGTATGTGCACAAGGCGATCGAGAGCCTTGATGGCGCAGAAAGCGAACTGGCGAACCGCCGGTTCAATAATTGCGCCAATCGTTGCTACTATGCTTGCTTCCAGGCGGCAATCGCAGGCTTGCTGGCAGCCGGCATTCAAGCACGATCCCCAAATGGGCAATGGCGACATGAGCATATTCAGGCACAGTTCGCCGGCCAGTTGATCAACCGCCGAAAACTCTACCCGGCAACCTTTCGGCGCGCACTTGGCGACCACATGTTGTTACGGCATACAGCTGATTACGACATTGATTCGGTGAGTGAAATTCAGGCGCATCGCGCCCTACGCCGTACTCGTGAGTTGGTGGAAGCAGTCAGCAAGGAGACCGGGATAACGCGATGACCCATCCTCACTATCGCCTCACCGATCCACGGATTCGAGCCGCAGTCGCCGAGTTGCAGGACATGATTCGCGCCCACTATCCATCGACAGCGTTCACTGTGGGCGAGGCAGAAGACCCCGAAGGAATTCATATCAGGGCCGTTGTCGATGTCGACGATCCCGACGAGGTGAAGGAGGTGTTCATCGACCGCATGATTGACCTCCAGATCGAAGACGGCCTGCCGATCTACGTGTTCCCGGTCCGTACACCAGAACGCCTCGCCGCCTTGCTCCAGCGACAACGACAACGCAATGCCCGGGCGATTTCCGTCTGACCGCAACAGGGACTCTACGGGCCGCGGTGCGCCCGGCAGCCTCCCGATCACTCCTCGCCAGCCAGTCGGGTAAACTTCCCTCACAATCCATACGGAACGGGAGCTCGGACGAACCGGGCTGAGAGGGCGGCTTCCGGCCGCCGACCGTCGCACCTGATCGGGATAATGCCCGCGCAGGAATCAGGGGAGTTCCCTCCATGCCATCTTCCATCACGCCGCCCGCCCGCCGGATCACTCGCCGCGAGGTCGTTCGAGCCTCTGCCGCCGGGTTCGCCGCTTTGGCCGGCGCCAACCCGGCCATCCAGCAACGTGCGGCCGCTCAGGATTCGACCGCCGTCACCCTCGCCCTGGACTGGTACCCCAACGCCAACCACGCTGGCATCTACATGGCCCGTGACCGCGGCTACTTCGCCGAGGCCGGGCTCGACGTCGAGATCGTGGTGCCCTCCGATCCCACCACCGTGCTCCAGACGGTCGGCGCCGGACGCGACACCTTCGGCATTTCCTACCAATCCGAAGTCCTCTTCGCGCGTGGGCAGGATGTGCCGGTCGTCTCGATCGCCGCCCTGGTCCAGCACCCGCTGAACAGCCTGATGGTGCTGGAGGATTCGCCGATTCAGACGCCGGCCGATCTCGCCGGCCGCTCGGTGGCCGTCACCGGGCTGCCCGCCGACGAAGCCTTTCTCGGCACGATGCTCCGCGATTCCGGACTGACCCTGGACGACGTCGAACTGATCAACGTCGGCTACGACCTGCTTCCTTCTGTCTTCTCCGGCCGGGCCGACGCCGTGATCGGCGTCTACTGGACGCACGAAACGATCCTCGCCGAGCGCGAGGGCTACCCGGTCCGCTACCTGCGGGTCGAGGAGTGGGGCGTGCCGGATTACTACGAGCTCGTGCTCGTCACCGGCGAATCGATCCTGAATGACGACGAGGAGACGGTCCGCGCCCTGCTCGGGGCCCTGCAACGAGGATATGAGGACGCCATCGCCGACCCTGGCGCCGCGCTGGACTTGCTCATCGCCGAAAGCCCGGACCTGGTCCGCGACGTCGAACGCGAAGGGCTCGACCTGCTGGCCCCGCTCTGGACCGAGAACGGCGCGATCCCGTTCGGCCAGCAAACGGCCGAACGCTGGGACGCCTTCGGTTCCTGGCTCAAGGAGCAAGGGCTGCTGGCGGACGATGTCGACGTAGCGGCCGCCTGGCGTGGCGACCTGTTGCCGGTGGCGGAACCGGCCACGCCCGGCGCCGCGACGCCCGAGGGTTAGGCTTTCATCTATGGAAGGAGTGGCGCGAACGGCAGGGATCGAAGGACTCGTCCAGGAGGCGCTCGACGCCGCCGGAGCGCCGGGCGCGACCGTGGCGCTCTCGGTCGATGGCGATGTCTGGACGGCGGGCATCGGCCATGCCGATGTCGAGCGAACCAGGCCCATACCGGCCGACGCCCGGTTCGGGACCTACAGCATCACCAAAACGGTGATCGCCACGATCGTGCTCGGCATGGCCGAGGACCGCGCGCTGACGATCGACGACAGTATCGAAACCTTCCTGCCCGAATGGCCGTTCGACATCCCGGTTTCGATCCGGCAATTGCTCAACCACACGGGCGGCATTCCGGACTACGGCGGTGATCCCGCCTACCACGCGGCGGTGCGAGACCGGCCCGGCGCGCCCTGGACCGCCGACGAGTTCCTCCAGCCCACGCTCGGCAGAACCCTCGACTACATGCCGGGCCACGGCTGGCGCTACTCCAACATCGGCTACCTCCTGCTACGCCTGATGCTGGAGCGGGAAACCGGGCTGGCGTTCTCCGAGGTCGTCCGCCATTACCTGGCGCTTCCGGCTGGGCTGAACGGCCTCGACGTTGCCGATTCGCTGGCGGACATGGCCGCCCTCACACCCGGATTCGGCACGGACGGCGATCAGGAGCCGCTACGGAACGTGACCGCCGGCTACCATCCGGGCTGGGTTTCCCACGGCCTGGTCACCGCCACCGCGCTCGACCTGGCCCGGTTCCTCGACCGTCTCATTGGCGGCGAACTGATTGGCGCAGCAAGCCTGGCCGAGATGACCACGCCGGTCCCGGTGACCGCGAGCCACCCGTGGATGGAGAAGCCGTCGTACGGCCTGGGCCTGATGATGGACCCCGCCAACCGGTTCGGCGCGGTCGCCGGCCACACCGGCGGCGGCCCTGGCTACTCGACCGCCGCCTACCAGTTCCCGGATGTGCGAGGCCGGCGCGTGACGGCCGTGGCGCTGGTCAATCGCGACGGTGCGGACACCGCCACCGGCATCGTCTTCTCGATGGCCGAACGGCTGGCGGACGGGACGGCGTAAGGGCCGATCCGTATGTCGACCCGAATCGGGCCGACCTGAAATCAGGGTCGAGTGCCCTCGCAGCCTCGGGGCAAGCCCGATCGACCCGGACGCAACCCAACTTCGCGATCACCCCTGGCGGTAGGGCGCCACACGGCCAATGTCGCCCACGAAATCGGGCAGGTTCGTGTGACCAAGCATCTGCCGGATCGCCTGGGACTCCCCGATGTGATACCAGTAGTGGGCGGTTGTCCGCAACAGCATCGTGCCATTGGCATCACCGGGCGGCCTCCCGCCGCTGGTGGGAAACGCGAGCAGGTCATCGGCGGTGAACGCATCGAGAATGGGGTCGGCGGCCGCCGTCACAGCCAGCCAGGCAGCCCACATCTCGCCCAACGGCGGGGTGCTGGCCGGCTTGCCATAGCCGCAGGTCTCGTTCAGTCCAGGCACGGCCGGCGGCGCCCCCAACCGCACCAGGTTGTAGCGCTGCTCGTGATCGGCAAGATGACCCACGATCCAGCTGATGCAGTTCATTGGTCCCAGGCGACGCCGTGCGTCGTCGTCAGTGACCCCATCGAGGGCCCGCACCAGTTCGGATCGGGCGAACCGCAACTGTTCGACGAGGGGTTGGGTCATGGGGCATACCTCCACGGAGTTCGAGGCGAGGACACGACGTGATCGGCGGAAGGATTGTGCCACGAATGCGCGAAGGATTCGTCCGGGCGAGCGGCACATCGCTTCGCCGCAAGCATGGATGCCCACAAGCGCCGGAAGAAGGGTGGGTTGCCTTGACCGCTCAACCTCGACTGCGTCCGTGCCCGCCATGTCAGTTCCGGGACGCCAGCACACTGGCGATGGCGAACGCCACGAAGCCGCCCACGGCGGCAATCGTCCGAACCAGGTGAAGCCGGTTCCACGGCCGCTCGAACGCGGTCCGTGCCGCCGTGGCCGCCGGGCCCGTAACGACGCCTTCGCGGTCGAGCGCCTCATTCAGCGGGATGTTCCCGGCGACCGTGATCGCGATGCTGACCACGTTTAGCCCGAGCCCAATCGCCACCGCAGCGACGAGCGATGTTTCGCCGCCCCGGTTCGCGGCCAGCGCGGCGGCGGCCAGCACCGGCGCGCCAAGGAACACCGGCACGAACCTGGGGTTGACGATCGTGCGGTTGATGGCCTGGAAGGTCGTCACGTAGGCGTTGTCATCGACCTCGGCCAACGCGCGCACGATCGACACCTGGAA
>JBGTNF010000144.1:0-7217 GCA_041743205.1 Thermomicrobiales bacterium
GGGTGTGGGGAGGCGTCACCAAACCGGCTGCGCCGGAAGTGCCACCGTATCGAGATCTGACGCCACGCAACGCTGGGCATGGGAGGTAACGGCATGACGCGATTGAAACGGTATCCGTTGCTGACGGCGGCGCTGGTGATCGCGCTGGTGCTGGCGATCGTGATCGGCGGCTACGGGATGTTCCTGGCCAGCGAGGCGGGCCGGTTGCCGTGGCAGGTGGACCCGACCCGGATCCCGGTTACGCCGTTCTCCGATTTCCCGGGCTTCGACGCCCCGGCGGCAACGCCGGACGGTTCATAATGCGCATCATCATATGATATGAAGGGAAACCGGGATGGCATCGCCCATCACGATCGGCCAGGAGCGCACGCTGCTGGTCGTCGAAGACGAAGATTCGATCCGTGAGCTGGTCTCCACCGCGCTGCGGTTCAAGGGATTTACGGTCACCTCGGCGGCGTCCGGCCGCGAAGCGCTGGTCGAGGCCCGCAACACGGCGTTCGACCTGCTGGTGCTGGACGTCAACCTGCCGGATGTCGACGGCTTCGAGATCTGCCGCAAACTGCGGGCCGATGGCAACCAGGTCCCGGTCGTCTACCTCACGGCGCGGGACGATCCCGCCGATCTCCGGGCCGGGTTCACCGGCGGTGGCGACGATTACATCACCAAGCCGTTCAGCCTCGAAGAGCTGGTGCTCCGGATCGAGGCCGTGCTGCGGCGGACGCTCGGCCAGGACGAGGAGCGCAGCCGCCTGGTGGTGGGCGACCTGACGCTGGACAACGATTCGTACCGGGTCTGGCGCGGCGGCGAGGAGATCGCCCTCTCGCCGACCGAGTTCCGGCTGCTGCGCTACCTGATGCTCAACCGCGATCGGGTCGTCTCTCGTAACCAGATCCTCGACCACGTCTGGGACTACGAGTTCGTCGGCGATCCCTCGGCGGTGGAAACCTACATCAGCTACCTGCGGCGCAAGCTCGGCGACAAGGGCAACGGCACGATCCGCACCGTGCGCGGGTTCGGCTATTCGATCCCGGGGCCGGCCTCGCCGGGCGATGCCGGATGACGATCCACCCCGTGACGGGATTCCCGTCGCGTCGCTGCGGCGAGAGATGTCTCGATTCCGCTCGACATGACGTGGTCGCCGGGTTTGCCGTATGAGCATCCGGGCGCGTCTCACCATCGCGATCGCCATCGTCGTCCTCGTCGTCGTCGCCGTGCTCGGCACCGTGGTGGTGCAGACCACGCAGGCCACGCTGATCGGCCAGGTCGACGACCAGGTGGTCGCCATCGCCGACCGTTCGAAGCCGAAGGACTACGGCGACAACTCGCCGGGCGACCGCGGCGGGGCCTACATTCCAGGTCCCAGCGATGGCTATGACGGCAACCCCTGGGCACGCAACGATTATGCGAGGATCGAGTACTCGGCGGCTGGCGTGATCTTGACTGACGAATATCCCGGCTATGCGGACGATCCACTGGCGCCACCGGATTGCCCGGAGATTCCCTCCCCGGAACTCGACGACATCCTGGGCGATGTTGTCACCCTGCCGTCAACCGACGGCACGTTTGCGTACCGGACCCTGATCCAGGAATCGGATGACGGGTCTTTCGTCGCCGTCGGGGTGCCGCTGACCGATGTCGACGACGCCGTGTCGAACCTGCTGCGGGTGGTGCTTATCGCCAGCGCGGCCGCGCTGCTGGTGGCGATCGGGATCTGCTGGTGGGTGATCCGGCACGGGTTGCGACCGGTCGATCACATGGTGGCGACCGCCGCCGCGATCGCCGATGGCGACCTGGGAGCGAGAATCGACCGCCCGGACCCGGCGACCGAACTCGGTCGTCTGGGCGCCGCGCTGAACGAGATGATGGGCAAGATCCAGGTGGCGGACGACGCCCGCACCGCCGGCGAGGTGCGCCTGCGACGATTCGTGGCCGACGCCGCGCACGAGTTGCGCACGCCGCTGACCTCGTTGCGGGGCTACGCCGAGCTCTACCGGCAGGGCGCCCTGCCCGACGACGCCTCGGTCACCAACGCGATGGGCCGGATCGAATCGGAAGGCGCGCGGATGGCGCGGCTGGTCGACGACCTGCTGTTGCTGGCCCGGATGGACCAGGATCGCGGGCTGGAGCGCTCGCCGGTCGATCTCGGGGCGCTGGTCACCGATGCGGTCGAGGATTTCCGGGTGGTCTCGCCGGACCGGCCGGTGACGTTAACGGTGGAACCGGAAACCAGGGCGGCGGGAGATCGCCTGCGCCTGCGCCAAGTGGTGGACAACCTGCTCGCCAACGCGCGCACGCACACCCCGGCCGGAACCGCGGTGCGGGTGACGGTGGCGCGGGAGGGCGGCGAGGCGGTGCTGACCGTGGCTGATAACGGACCGGGTATCGCCGCCGAGGACCAGGAGCGGATTTTCGAGCGGTTCTGGCGGGCCGATCCGGCGCGGACCCGGAGCCGGGGCGGAACCGGCCTGGGCCTGGCGATCGTGGCCTCGCTGGTGGAGGCCCACGGCGGGTCGATCGCGATCGAGAGCAAGGTTGGCGCGGGGGCGGCCTTCATCGTCCGACTGCCGCTGGCAGGGTAGGCATCGAAGGACAACCGCATTTTGTAGCGGAACCCCGGCCCCGCCGCATACGTCTGTACCCGCCGCCGCAGCCTGTCCAGGGTCCAATAACGGGACGCGCGGCGTTAATCATTGTGCAATGTTTCAGTGAGGTTTCACGGCTATGCATGGACAGTTGTGCGCCTGGCCCACGTGTGCGGGTCGTCGAACAGGAACGGGACCGAAAGGATGCCGCGTCACCGGCCCGGACGATGCCAAACCGTCACGGCTGCGCCAGACGTGGGGTGATGTAGACGCCGCTGGAGACCCAGTTGCCTAGCCGACGATCAGCACGAGGGGTCTTTCGACATCGCCCAGGACGGTTGATCGCCGTCGGCGTTGCCGTCTTGTCGTTTGGAATGGCCGGCTTCCCGGCGATCCGTTCCGTCGCGCGAGACGGTTCCCTCGATGTGGCTGAGGCGGGCGGTACGCTTGTCGCCATCTGGGTTGCGCTGCTGGCCGGCATCGTCGCCACGCTCGCCGCTGGGGGGCGCCGGGTGGAGGGTTGCCCACGTGGCGCCGCCTCTCGGTTGCCTACGCCATTGCCTGTGCCCTCGCCCTCGCCGGAATCTGGACGGTGACCGTGAGGTCCGATCCGGACCGGCCTGGCTATGGGACCGCCGTTCTCGACGAGGGACAGGTCGACGCCTCCCTCGAAACGATCGCTGGAGTCGGGAGCCAGGCGGCGACGCTCCGGATCCCGACAGGAGTATCTATCCAGTCGATCGAGTTCCTCAGCGCCAACAATGTCGTCGTGACCGGCCAGGTCTGGCAAAAGTATCCGGACGACCTGCCAGGCGATTTCGTCCGCGGCATCATCCTGCCCCAGGCCGTTGCAGAGGAACAACGGGCAACCGAGACGTACCGCCAGGATGGGACCGGGTACGAACTCGTGGGGTGGGATTTGCAGGCGACCTTTCGTCAGGGTTTCGATTACCGGCTCTATCCCTTCGACCATCTGGATGTGCGGGTTCTCGTGGCGAGCGCCGACCGCCGGCCGGGGATCGTCCTGACGCCGGATTTCGCGTCGTATCCGGCCTGGGAGCCGTCGACCCTGCCCGGTGTTGAGCCGAATTTCGTCGGGGACGGGTGGCGCCTGAAACACAGTGTCTTCAGCTACGCGTCGTCACCAGCGACATCGACATTCGGTCGAAGCGACGGCCTTTCGGCGGCCCGGCCCGATCTGTACTTCAATGTCGGTCTCCAGCTCCGTTCCTTCGATGTGCTGGTCAATCGCCTGATCCTCCTCAGCGTATCGTTGCTGATCATGTTCGGGATCGTCCTGGCGACGGAGCGCACGCCACAAGGCGTCAACCGGTACGACCTCAGCGTTGCCCGGACGTTGGGGCTGGGGGCAGCGCTGCTGTTCGTGCTGGTGCTCGACTACGGACAGTTCCGGTCGATGTTGCGGCCCGAAGGGCTGACCTATCTTGGGTACGCCTACCTGGTCATCGTGCTCGGCCTGAGCCTCGCGATCGTCAACGGCGTGCTGTATGCCTCCGGCAAGCATCGCATTCGCCTGATCGAGTACGAGGACAATGCCATCCCGAACCTGTTGTTCGCCCCGATCCTCCTGTCGGTCTTCCTCGTCATAACCCTCCTTCTGTTTTACGGCGCCTGAGGCGGAGTTCGGCCCAACGGCGGCCATTTCGCTCTATCCCGTGGGGACCGCCGCCTTCTTTCCCGGACGGTCGCGCGAGGTCGTCCCTGGAAAACTCCAGACGGTAGCACGCTGGAGGAACAGGAGCGGGACACGCAGGAGGCACAGGCCTACCTCGCGACACCGGCTTCACCTCAGGCAGGCGATGCTCAGATCGCGCCGCCGGCCCATTCAGGGAGAGTCGACTGTGGTTTCGCTGGCAGGGAAGGGGATCAGGAAGGAAGAAGATGGCGTTGCGGCAGGTGGGAGAGTTCCGGCGCATGGACCCATTGGGTTTTGTCGGGCAGCGATATCCCGTCGGGACCGTCAATCGCCGCCTCATCGAATTCGACGCGGTACACGTTCCCGGATGGTTCGATCAGGAGGCCAGTGTAAGGCGAGGGCTCCGAATCCGGCGCAATGATCGACGCCTTCAAGTACGAGGCGAGCGCCGTTAGGAGCGCGTATGACTCGGTCGAGTCTTCCTTCGTGCCGATCATTTCGAGTAAATCGCCGTCCCACATTACGAACGCCACGCGTTCCGGGAAATCTCCGGGCTGCCGCCAATGTTCGACCACCAGGGAAATTCGTGGGTCAAGCGCCGTGATGTCCGACACCAGGCTGGAGACGACCTGCACCCGTTCGGTGGCGATGCCGAAGGTCTTGCTGGCAGCGTGTCGCAGGTCGGCATCGGTCAGGAGCCGGTCGACATCAATCTCGGTCCACACCACCTGCAGCATCCTTTCCAATCTGCCAGAGTCCCCGAACGCGATACTGCTCGGCGAGCGAGACCGAGTTGAAATTCGATGCCTTCGTCGAAGCAGGCTCCGCAACTGTACGACGCTACCAAATGATGAGCCAACCAACTGTCATTCCGAGCTTGCGAGGAATCTCCCGCGCAGCGGTATTGCGGTCCGGCGCAGCACGTACCGGCTTCGCCGGAGGGTCCCTCGCAAGCTCGGGATGACGGCTGGGGAAGGTGCGGCACGGATGGTACCGTGACGCCAAGCGGACTGATCGGCCTGCGGCCGAGCGCTTCGCGCAAAGATACCTCGCAAGCTCGGAATGACAAGCTGTTAGCAACTTCGTTCAATTGACGAATACTCATTGCGACGTTCCCAGTGGTGACCGGGAGGCATCCGGGATGCGCCGATCTGGCGTACGGAAGGCAGGGCGCGGCGAGTGACCACATGGCCCACCGCCCGGGCCATGTGGTAGCCTGCCCCGGTTCGTTGCCAGCACGGCACGTTCGATCCGTTCCGACCTCGGGCTGATGGTCGACGGACGAGTGCGTGACCTGGCGCGGACATCGCCGCTCAAGACGCCGTGGCTGGAGGTGTTGAGCGGAGATCGTTTCCCCCACGCCCGATGGCGATCCCCGGGATCCCGTCACCAACGAAAAGGAGACGACAGGTTCGTCCTGTCCCGGAATTTTCGGGACACCACGGCAACGGCGGTTCCGCCGGGCGCCGGACGGCGCCTGCGGGAGTCCGTTGTCACATACGAGGGAAGGGCATCCATGTCCATGGTGCAACCGCTCGCTGGGGTGGCAGGCGGAGCAACGCCCGCGTCCGATTCCGGACTCGCGGCGACTTCGACCACGTCCCCACGATCGTCAACACGCAAGGCCGCTTTCGGATCGCCGGTCGTAACCGGCCTGGCGGCGCTCATTTGCGCGCTCGGGCTGCTGGCGTCGACCGGGGCAGGCACACTCGCCGCTCCCGCATCCGATACAACGGTCGATGCGCCGTCCGCCCAGGTGGGCGGCGGTCAGTACATCGCCGATTTCGCGCTGCAATTCCAGGGCTACCCCTATGTCTACGCCGGCAACGGACCCGGTGGGTTCGATTGTTCCGGCTTCACGCAGTACGTGTTGCTGAACACGGTCGGGATCGACATCGGTCACGGCGTGGCCGAGCAGACCAATTCCGGCGCTTGGGTCGAGTGGGGCGAATGGCAGCCCGGCGACCTGGTCTACTTCGCTGGCACCTACCGCGCCGGCATTTCCCACACCGGGGTCTACATTGGCGATGGACAGTTCATCCACGCCGAGAACGAAGGGACCGGGGTGGTGATTTCCAGCGTGTACTCGGACTACTACGCGGGTCACTACTACGGGGCCTACCGCCACTGGTAGCCTTCGCGGATACATCCCATGACGACGAGCGCGCCCCAACCGGGCGCGCTCGTCGCGTTGTGGGCAGGCGCAAGCTGGCCCCGCTGGATACGCAGCCGTACGCGGACGGGCCAAATGTGGGACGGCACTCGCAATGCGCTTGGTCGAGTTGGGAGCGGGCCGACACGCAGGTCGGCCCCTACGACAGCGACGATTGCGGCACGCCACACGGGATGCGGGTGGGTTGGGTCGCCGTGGCCGGCACAAGACCGGCCAGTACGATGGTTCCCAGCAAGCGACGCCTGCACTGGGATGCGGGGATTTCCCCGGCGCTATGCGATAATCGCGGCCAGCAGGGACCGCCGCCGGACTCGATTCCCCTGGGCGAGGGCGCGGCTCGAACCGGGCCCCGCCGCCACCCGCACGCAGGAGCAGCACCGCCATGGCCTTCTCGGAAACAATGGAATACGCGTACTTCGAAGGCACGTTCATCCCGTTCAAGGACGCCAACGTCAGCGTCGGCACCCACGCCCTGCACTACGGCACCGGGGCCTTCGCCGGGATTCGCGGCTACCTGGACCAGGACGGCGAAACGATCAACATCTTCCGCCTCCGCGAGCACGCCGCCCGCCTGCTACGTTCGGCGAAATTGCTGCGGATGGAGCTACCGCACGATGTCGACAGCGTGATGGAAACGGTGCTGGAGCTGACCCGCCGCAACGCGCCCACCGGCGATGTCTACTACCGGCCCCTCGTCTACAAATCCTCCGTCCAGCTCACGCCCCGGCTCAAGGGGATCGACGACGAGCTGGCGATCTACATGATGCCGATGGGCGACTACCTCGACACCCGGCGCGGCCAGAAC
>JBGTNF010000145.1:0-2463 GCA_041743205.1 Thermomicrobiales bacterium
GCCCGTGGTTTAGGGTCGCTCAATTACGATTCGCCCAGATTGGTCCACCACAGCAGAGACGGCGCCGAGCGTCAACCTGACGTTGTGTTTCAGCGGAACCTGTCTTGCTCGGACCAACGGGCGGACACAAGGTCCGCAACCCTACGGGTTGTGGATGAGCGCCGGCATGGAAGTCATGGACGACCGAGAGACGGAGTGGGCCGGTCCCGACCGGGACCGGCCCTCGCTGTGAATGATCGAACGATTACCCGGCCCGCTTGAGCCGGCCCGTGCGCTTGGCGTAATGCTCTCCCCGCTGGAACAGCCACAGGCCGAGCGGCGGGAAGGCGGCGCCCATGATCAGGAGCGGCCAGATATTGTGCCACTGGCTGCCGAAGGATTCGCCTTCGAGCAGCGTCGCCCGGATCCCGTCCAGGGCGTAGTAGACCGGGGAGATATAGGCCAGCGGCTGCATCCAGCCCGGCAGGACATCGACGTTGTAGTAGATGCCGGAGATCAGCAGCAGCACCGCGGTCACGATGCTGGTCACCTGCTGGCCCTTTTCCGGCGAGAGCAGCGGCATTACGGCCGCCACCATCCCGAAGCCAACCAGCGAGATGCTGCAGACGGCGAGGATGCCGGCCGCGCCGAGGTAGTTGGCGTTCTCCAGCGAGAGATCGAAGAAGAACGAGATGGCAACCAGCATCACCACCACCCGGGCCATGCCGTAGACGATCGCGTAGACGCCCATCCCCAGCAGTTGCGTGGTCCGGCTCGCCGGGCTCATGAAGGTGTATTCGATCGTGCCCTCCCAACGCTCCCAACTCACGGTCTCCGACAGGAGGTCGAAGATCATCGAGAGATAGCTCCAGACCATCGAGCCGATCAGGAGGAACGTCGTGGCCTGAGCAACGACATTGGCGTCGCCGCCGATCCCGGCGCCGATGAAGCCGATGGTCAGGGCGTTCATGATGGTGTAGACGAGCCAGACCACTTCCCAGAGGATGTAGCGTTTGGTCAAATAGTAGTTGCGCTGGGCGTAGCCCCAGACGGCGATGAGTTCGCGCATCAAACCGGATCTGGTCAGCGGCGCGCTTGCGGCGTGCATTGGTCGTTCCTTTTCTGAAATTTCGTGGCCGGACGGTCACCGTCCGGGTAGGGAGCACCTTGTGTGCTCCCGACTTACAGTCCGACGAACGAGCCCTTCGACCTTGCGGGCCGGCACACGGGCCGGCCCCTACGAGGCGAGACGATTTCGTAGGGGAGCACCTTGTGTGCTCCCGCGTTTCGGGCGGACACAAGGCTCGCTTCGCTGCCGCAACCGTACAAGGTCTATCCGGTTTCGCTATGCGGCCTTCTTCTCGTCCTCGATCCTGTACTCGGCTTCTTCCATCGTGGTGCCGGTCGCGGCCATGAAGACTTCCTCCAGCGTCGGCTCATCGTCGCCGGTCTGGTACTGGCGCTTCAGCCCCTCGGCCGTATCGATCGCGATCAGCTCGCCGTTGAGCAGGATCCCGATCCGGTCGCAAAGCTCCTCGGCCTCGCCCATGTCGTGCGTGCAGAGCAGGATCGAGGATTCGTGATCGGCCCGGATCGAACGGATCAGGGCCTGGACGTCCTTCTTGCTGCGCGGATCGAGCCCGGTCGTCGGCTCGTCGAGCAGCATCAGCATCGGGCTGGTGAGCAGTGCCCGGGCCAGCGCGATCTTCTGCTGCATGCCGCGCGAAAGGTGCTCCATCGGTTCGTTGACGCGCGAGAAGTCGAACCCGATGCCCGTCAGGATTTCGCGGATCATCGGCTTGCTCTCGCGGTCGGTGACGCCGTAGAGCTTGGCGCCAAAGAGCAGGTTCTCCATGGACGAGAGCTTCTTGAAGAAGCTGGCCTCCACGCTCACCCGGTTCATGTAGCGCTGGACTTCCTTCGGATGCTTCACGGCGTCGACGCCAAAGACGTCGACCTCGCCGGCGTCCGGCAGGGTCAGGGTCGAGATCACGCGCACGAGCGTGCTCTTGCCCGACCCGTTCGGTCCGAGGATGCCGACGACCTCGCCCCGGTTGAGGGTGAGCGAGACCGATTTGAGCGCCTGGGAGTACTCCTTGCGGCCCTTCCTGAACCGCTTTTCGATGTTCCGCAACTCCAGGGCGTACGGGGCCTGCTGGATTTGTTCGAGGGTCATGACGTTTGGCCTTTGTTCGTGTACCGAAAGACGATGGTCGATGGGCGGTCGTTTCTCCGCCGGGAATTCATTCGGTGGACCGCGACACGTGGTGACCTAATGCTGATCGCTCCAAAACATCTCGTCCCTCCCCCCGCTCGTGCCTGATGGTTCACCTTTCGGTCACCAGGCGCGCACAAAAAACCCCTCTCGGCCAACCGGCCCGAGAAGAGTGCTCGTCGTCGTCAATTGCGGTTGCGTGATGGTCAGTCAGGCTCGCAGGTCGACAGGGCGCACTCCTCCCACAGGTTGTCGCCAAGCGGCGGTGT
>JBGTNF010000146.1:0-8867 GCA_041743205.1 Thermomicrobiales bacterium
GCATCACAATTCCGCCGGATGCTTCAGGACATCGGGAATTCCGATCATCCGAAAAGAATCCGGCACAGTGGGTGGCTGGAGGCGTGCAAACGCTCCTTTCCAGTTCTCTCGGGTACCCGGTCAACGGCCATCTCCGGTCGTCGATACTTCGTTGGGCGTTCCTGAATGCACCACTCGGGGGCGTCCATCAAGATTCATCGTCATTTCGGTGACGCGTGGAACGGGGTTCTGACATGGCGGCGAAAGCATAGGTCCTGGCAGCCTGAGACGTTTACCTTTCCCAGGGTGGCGACTTGAGCGAGGATGCTTCAGCAAAGTACAAGCGCCGGCCCATTCGAAAGAGTGGGCCGGCGTCTCGTTAACACGAATTCACGCTGGCCAGTCGATCGTTTCCGGCCGACGCTTCTTGTACCAAATCCGGGTGAATACTGGGTATTCCGATGACCCATACAACCGTCGCTGCGGCGAGAGATGCCTCGACTGCCCCTATCGCTTCGCTGCGCCGGCGCTCAGGGTCCGGTCGACATGACGTACCTGTGGGAATTTCTACGCTTCATCCGGGTTTCGTACTACTCGATTGGCGACGGCGGCGATACGTCCGAAGCCGGGGCGTGGCCCGACAGCGGCTTGCCGCACCGGGCGCAGAACGCCCCGGTGGGCGTCACCCTGTGGCAGGCAGGGCAGACCAGCCGGCCATCGTCGTCACCGAGCGCCTGGCGGTCGGTGACGATCGCGCCGTCCAGCACCCGGCGGAAGAGCGGGAACACCGCTGCCAGCAGCACCCCTGCCCACAGGAACTCGGGCCAGTTGCCAGCCGCCTGCAGCTGGATCGAGCCGAAGGTCAGGAGCAGGTAGCCAAGCACCCCGCCAGCCGCCGGCAACACGATGACGGAAGCTGACGGCGTGACCATGTACCGCCACACCCCGGCGCCGATCATGGCGCCGCAGAACGTGATGAGGGCCGGGCGAAGCAGCGAGACGCCGATGATTGACAGGGACCAATCGCTGACATTGGTTTGCGGACCGGGCTCCGCGATCATCGGCCACCAGTAGATGACACTCGCGCCGATTGCGAACCCGGCCGCCGAGGCGCCGGTCAGGATCACGCCATCCATCACCTCGTTCCGGAACTGGGGCCAGCGCCGGAGCGCGATCGGGATCGCCGCCACGCCCGCGATCGCCACCGCTGGAATGACGAGCCCAACCAGGCTCCAAACGACGAACGGCGCGGCGCCGGCGGCATCTGCGAACCGCCCGCCGAACCCGGCCGCCCCGAAGTTCAGCACGCCTTCGTCGAACCACTGGCTCGACTGAATCCAGGCCGAAAGCAGCGACAGAACCACGCCAACGATCAGTCCGCCGGCGCCGACCGCCGCCACCAACAGGTTCGATTCCTTCTCGAACACATCGTGTTGGGTCAGCGTGATCGCGATCATGATCGGCACGATGGCGGAGAGTACGATCAGCGCCAGCCCGCCGCTATTGCCCAGCAGGGATATCAGGACCAGCACGAACCCACCCGCAAGCAGCCGACGGTGGGACGCCGTGGTGAACATCGCCACGGGCGCGCGGACGCTCTCCCCCAGGCGTCCAGCCAGGCTGCCGAGACCCGTTCTGGGCCCCGGCGAAGAGGCCTTCCCTCCAGCACCTTCGTCGTCGTCCGTGGCGAGCAGTCGGCCCAGGCCCAGCTTCGAGGCGACGCCCGAGAGACCGGCTGTCGCCCGCTTGCCCAATGAGTCGCCGGTCGCCGGCTCCGGGGTTGGCGGTGGTGGCGGATCGGCAAGTGGTGGGGGAGGAACCTCATCGTCCGGTTCGGGATCAGGCAAGGGCTCGGTTGCCGGCCCACTCGGCGCACTGGTTCGTTCGTCATCGTCGACGATGTCCGCTGGCGGCTCACTTCCCCACTCGATCGAGTCATCGGCCAAGGAGTCGTCGCGCGTTTCAGACGACGGGCCAGCCACCGGGACGGACCATGTGGCCGGTTTACGGGTGTCGGGTAGATCCGGCGCGCCGACGGTGTCGACGTGTTCCGGCAGTTCGATGACGTCCGGGGTTTCGGCAGCCGGCACGACGTTGTCGCGCGCGTCGATGTCGAGCGGTGGAGCGACGGGCTGATGGTCGTCCTGCCCGGGTGGCGACGCCTCTCGACGATCGATCGCCGGAGTCAGGTCCTGATCCTCCGTTGGCCACCAGGTATCGGCATCGGGATCAGGGCGCTCACCCTCCGGTCGATCGTCGGGGTGCTGGGTCATCTGCTGCTCCTGAGTGTAGGCCCGCGGTCGAGTGGCGGGGTTGGCGATCTGGTTTGCCTGGTCGAAGTATAGACAGCGACCGATCGTGCTACGATGCCCGCCGGCGTCCGGGCGTTCATCGCCTCCAATCCAGAACCAAGACCCGATCCGCCTGGTCGTTCCGGAACCGCGCGAAGGTTGAGCCCGCTGTGTCACCGTTGGAACTCGTCGGCCTCGTCGCGTACGGCATGGTCATCGGCGTCGCCCTGGCGGCGCCGATCGGGCCGATCAACGTCGAGATCATCTCGCGCGGCATCCGTCACGGCTTTCGCAACGGCTGGTACGTGGGGCTGGGTGCGCTGACGGCGGATACGATCTACGCCACGATCATCGTCAGCGGCCTCACCCCGATTGCCGACCGGCCCGCCCTGCGGGCGCCGTTGTTCCTGGCCGGAGCCGTGATGCTGGGTTGGGTTGGCATCAGGAGCATGCGCTCGGCGCTGGACCCGGGTGAGGAGGTGAAAGCGGAAACCCCCGCCGGCCGCCGCAGCTACCTGACCGGGTTCCTGATCGCCCTGCTCAGCCCGATGGGCATCGTCTACTGGCTGTCGGTCGGCGCGGCGTTGGTGGCCGAAGCGGTCGCCCGGGTTGGCCAGGTCGGCGCGCCGGTGCTGGTGATCGGCGTGTTCCTGGGCCTGCTCGCCTGGGTGACGACACTCTCGGTGATCGCCCAGGCATCGCGCCGATTCGTCACTGGCGTCGGCATGCGCTGGATTACAGGCGGCAGCGGCCTGGTCATCCTGGGTTTCGCACTCTGGTTCCTGATCCAGGGCGTCGCCGCGATCTAAAAAGGTTGCCCACGCCCGCGTACGTACGATACTATTTGCATATTTGGGGCAGGTCTCTGCGCAAAGTACGAATGTCACGTGAACGGCCACTACCAAGGGAACCATTGGCTTGTAGCCGTCCCGCGCAAGCCCAGGGAGCGACGTTGACCTCGATCGACGAACGAAACAATGGTCGGCTGTCGCGACGCGCGGCGCTTGCGGGCGCGGCGGCCAGCCTGGCAACTGTGGCGACACTGGCAGGCCAGACCACTGGCGAAGCCCAGACGCCGGCGCCCACCGCCACCCCGCAACCGGCTCCGTCGCTCTTTCCAACCCCCACGCCGGAACCCGTCTACCCGCTGATGAAAGTCGGGAACCAGCGGCCGATTTGGGATGGAACGCCGCAGCCCGGCGGCGAATGGCGGCTCTTCGTAAGGAGCGCCGGATTGACCAACTTCAACCCGACCGCGTTCCGGCAGGATCCGCAAGTGGCCGCCAGTTACCTCGACCCGTTGATCCGGGCCGACGACGTCACGCTCGAGCCAAAGCCGTGGCTGGCCGAATCATGGACGTGGGGCGCGGACGGCCTGGCGCTGGACATCACGCTGCGCACCGACGTCACCTGGCATGACGGTTCCCCGTTGACCGCCCCCGACGTGCAGTTCTCCCTGCTCTGTCATCGCGACGATCTCGAAAGCGGCGCGGCGCTCCTGCTGGCGGTCGTGAACGGTGTCGAGGTGACCAGCGACGCGACGCTCACCGTCACCTTCGACGAGCCGGACGGCGCCTTTCCCTTCAATGCGGGCGCGCTGCCTGTGTTCAACAAAGCGCAGTATGAGGCGCACTGGCTGAGCCGACCCGAGGGCGAACGCACGTTGGGCGGCTTCGACTACGGCGACGGCCAGCTGTTGGGAACCGGGCCCTGGATCGTCGAGGACCGCTCGGACTCGGCCATTCGCTTTCGCCGGAACGACCGACATTTCGCCACGGCTCCCCACGCCGACTCGTTGACGTTGACCGCCGAGGACGATGTCGAGCAGCAGCTCGACGCCTGGCGAACCGGAAACGTCGATATCGTCTGGCCATTCGACGGCGCGCGGTACGACGACTTCCGGAACGAGCCCGGTCACCTGGTAGCCGCGGACTCGACCCTGTCGTACTTCGCGGCGTTCAACTTCGGGAACCCCGCCCGGATCGATCCCGGCTGGATGGCCTCACCCGGCCTGCGCGAAGCCCTGGCGCAGGTCATCGACCGCCAAGGCTACGCGGAGTCGGTCTTCGGCGGCTTCGTCGATGTCGATCGGGCCGGGATCATGACCCAGCCCTGGGCGATCGACCCGACGGTCCGCAATCCACGGCGGAACATCATCGCCGCCCGCCGTTTGCTGGCCGAGAACGGCTGGACGGACTGGGACGGCGACGGGGTGCTCGACAGCCCGTCCGGTGACCGCGGGGCGTTCGTTTGCATCGTCCGCGACGACGCCAGCCCGCAGTTCCTGGCGACGCTCGACGCCCTCGGCGCCGACTTCGACGAACTCGGCTTCGAACTGGAGGTGCAACGGCTCGCTGCGGATGTATTCACCGCCCGTTGGACCACCGAGTTCGACTACGACCTGATCGCGATTTCGCTCAACCAGTACGCCGCCTTCAACGAGTTCGACCTCTTCGGCTCGCCGTGGAGCATTCGCCGCAACCCGGCCGGCTGGAATCCTGGCGGCTACTTCAACGCCGAGCTCGACGAGGCAATCCTCGCCTACCTGCAATCGTGGGAGATCGCGAACATGAAGGCCGCCTTGACCACCATCCAGCGCGTCTCCAACGACGATCCCTTCGCGCTCTGGCTCGGCTTCCCGCAACAGCCAGTCCTTGTTCAACCCGACATTGCCGGTTTCCAGCCGAACAAGCTGTGGCAAACGTGGAACGCGGCCTCGCTCTGGCGCACGGAAAAGGCGGCGGTCGCCACGCTGCCCTCCGCAACGCCGGCTGCGGATTGAGAAGTCCGATCAGGGATCGTGGCCAGTTCCCACCACCTTCCCAACCGTCATCCCGAGGAACGAGGGATCCCGGCCCGCTGGATACGCCGAAGGCGGTCTTGAGTTTAGGCCAGGCATGGACCGGCTGCGCCGAGGGGTCCCTCGCAAGCTCGGGATGACGGTTAGGAAGGTTCCGGCGAAGCCGGGCGCCGATCCTCGGCTACCATGATCGTATCAGCGACCATACGAAACCATAGCGACGGAGGGCATCTGGTGACGGAGTCGAAGCTGATCCTGGCGATCGACCAGGGCACCACGTCGAGCCGGGCAGTGCTCGTCAACCGCCACGGCGCGTCGGTCGGGATGGCGCAGCGGGAGATCACGCAGCACTACCCGCAGCCAGGTTGGGTGAACCACGACGCGGCCGAAATCTGGAACGTCACCCTCCAGGTGACGCGCGAGGCCATCGCCGAGTCCGGGGTGTCGCCCGCCGCCATCGCCGCCATCGGGATCACCAACCAGCGGGAAACGACGGTGCTGTGGGACCGCGCAACGGGCCAGCCGGTTGCCCCGGCGATCGTCTGGCAAAGCCGCCAGTCCTCGAGCATCGTCGAGGACATCGGGCGTCGGGGGATGGCCGAAACGTATCAGCGGATCACCGGCCTGGTGCCCGACGCCTACTTCTCGGCCACCAAGATCGCCTGGCTGCTCGACCAGGAACCTGACCTGCGGCGACGGGCCGAAGCCGGCGACCTCGCCTTCGGGACGATCGACTCCTGGCTGATCTGGAACCTGTCCGGCGGCCACTGCCACGTCACCGATTACGCAAACGCCTCCCGCTCGATGCTCTTCGACATTCGGACGCTCCAGTGGTCTGAAGAACTGCTTGCTGATCTCGCCATCCCCCGGGCGCTCCTGCCCGAGGTGCGCGGCAATTCGGAAATCCTCTGCAACACCGTGCCGGAGCTGTTCGGCGCGGCGATCCCGGTCGCTGGCGTGGCTGGGGACCAGCAATCCGCCCTCTTCGGCCAGGCCTGCTTCGCACCGGGCGAAGCCAAGAACACCTACGGCACGGGGTCGTTCCTGCTCATGCAAACCGGCCGCGAGGCGATCGCCTCCCACCACCGCCTGCTCACCACGATCGCCTGGGGCATCGACGGGGAAATCGACTACGCGCTGGAAGGCGCGGTCTTCGTGACCGGGGCGGCGGTCCAATGGCTGCGCGACGGCCTTGGCATCATCAGGGAGTCGGGCGAAGTCGAAGCCTTGGCAGCATCCGTGCCGGACGCCGGCGGCGTCCACTTCGTCCCGGCCCTGACCGGGCTGGGCGCGCCGCATTGGGACGCAGGGGCGCGCGGTGCGATCACCGGCATCACGCGAGGTACGACGGCTGCCCACATTGCGCGGGCGACGCTGGAGGCGATCGCCTTCCAGAGTTGCGATGTGCTGGAAGCGATGCAGGCCGACTCCGGCATCACCCTGGCGGAACTCCGGGTCGTTGGCGGCGCCAGCCGCAACGACCTGCTCATGCAGATCCAGGCCGACGTGCTGGGCGTGCCGGTGGTGCGGCCCGCCAACGTCGAAACCACGGTGCTGGGCGCGGCCTACCTCGCCGGTCTGGCGGTGGGAGTCTGGGCCGACCGCGAAGACGTCCGAGAATCGTGGGCGGTCGACCGGCGCTTCGAGCCGACCTGGTCGCCAGACGAACGGGCGTCACGATACGCCGCCTGGCAGGCGGCCGTGGGACGAGCGCTGACGACGACGGACTGACTTGGCCTTCGGGTTCACACCGTCGCCGCAACAGGTAGTGGCCGCCCTTGTGGCGGCCATCGCCGTGGGCCAGTCCCTCGTCAACGAAGCCAGGCATCGCCCGCTCACGGTTGACCGCCACAAGGGCGGCCACTACGAGACAAGGTGATTTATTGCATGGCGAAGTTCGCGTGACAATCGAATCTCGCGTCACAGCGCCTTGCGCATGTGATGCCACTCGTCCTCAAACCCGAGGTGCTGGTAGAGGCGGTGTGCCCGCTCGTTGCCGAGGTAGCAGTGCAGCGTCACCTCGCTGAGCCCCTGCTCCCGACACCAATCTTCGGCGGCCGCGATCAGCGCCCGCCCTACACCTCGCCCGGCCGCTTCGGCCGCTACTGCGACCCCCGCAACGTGGCCGTGCGGCTCGATGGCGTCGAACTCTGTCAGAACCAATACCCATGTGTACCCGAGCCGGACGCCCGAACCGTCGACGGCCACGAAGATCGCCTGGCCGGGCGGTCCGTTGTGGATGACGTCCTCGATCCAGGCGTTGGTGTAAGGACTCGGCGCGCCCTGCCGCCAGGGCGGCGCGCCGGTTTCCTCCACGTGGACGTATTGCTCTCGGATGAACGGAATGTCCGCGGCGCTGGCCGGGCGGATGTCAATCGTTGGCAAGGGCGTTTCCCGGATTCGTCGCAGCGGCGAGACATTTCTCGACGAAGCTCGAAAT
Source organism: Thermomicrobiales bacterium (assembly GCA_041743205.1). Lineage (GTDB taxonomy): Bacteria > Chloroflexota > Chloroflexia > Thermomicrobiales > UBA6265 > JACCYX01. The sequence continues at coordinate 7,511 of JBGTNF010000146.1, forward strand.
GACGTAATTCTCTACGTGTAAGCGGGGAGGTACTCGCCGTGGGCCTCGATCAGGTCGTCGACGAGATGCCAGATCTGGTCGAGGGAGAGTTCGGCCGCCGTGTGCGGGTCTAGCATCGCCGCGTGGTAGATGTGCTCGCGCTTGCCGGTGACCGCCGCCTCGACCGTCAGGGCCTGGACGTTGATATTCGTTTGCATCATCGCCGCCAGGTGGACGGGCAGCGTCCCGAAGGCGGTCGGCTGGAGCCCGTTGGCGTCGATCAGGCAGGCGACCTCCACACAGCAGCCGTCCGGCAGGTTGTCGATCAGGCCGCGGTTCGGCACGTTCCCGTAGATCACCTGCGGCTGGTCTGTTTCCTTGCCGAGGATGATCCGCGAGGCGTACTCGTGGCTCCGCTTGTGCTCGATCGGTTCAGGTCCTTCGTACGTTTCCCGCATCGTGCCCCAGCGCGCGATCTGGCGCTCGCAGCGGGTGATGTATTCGTCGAGCGGGATGTTGAACTCCTCGATCAGGTCGGGCCGGTCGCGCTTGATGAACCATGGCACGTACTCGGCGAAATGCTCGCTGGATTCGGTCACGAAAAACCCGGTGCGCTTCAGGATTTCGTACCGAACGCGGTTTCCGGCCGGCTGGTGATCCTCGGCCAGCACCTTCCGGATCTCGGGATACAGGTCCCGTCCCTCGTGCTCGAAGGTTTGGTAGAAGGCCATGTGGTTGATGCCGGCGCACGTGAAGTTGATCTCTTCTTCAGGGATGCCGATGTCGTTGGCGAGCTCGCCGGCGGTTCCCTGCACGCTGTGGCAGAGCCCGACCGTGCTGATGTCGCTGACACGGCTGATCGCCCAGCAGTTCATCGCCATCGGATTGACATAGTTCAGGAAGAGGGCATTGGGGCAGACCTCCTCCATGTCCTTCACGACATCGATCAGGACGGGAATCGTGCGCAACCCGCGCATGATCCCGCCGATGCCGAGGGTGTCGGCGATCGTTTGGCGCAGGCCGTACTTTTTCGGGATCTCGAAGTCGATCACCGTCCCCGGCCTGTAGCCGCCGACCTGGATCATGGCGACGACGTAGTCGGCGTCGCGCAGCGCCTCCCTGCGATCGAGAGTCGCCTCGATCGTGGCCGGAGCATTGACGGAATCGGCGAGCTTGGTCGCGACGACCTTCGAGGTCGCCAGTCGGTCGGCGTCGATGTCGAACAGGGCGATCGTGCAATCGGCCAGCTCGGGAAAGCTGAGCACATCGCCGATGATGTTCTTGGCGAAGACGGTGCTGCCGGCGCCAACGATGGCGATTTTCAATCGAGACATGAGTGCGTGGTTCTCCTGGGATGTCAACGACCGGTCGATCCTGA
>JBGTNF010000147.1:0-13502 GCA_041743205.1 Thermomicrobiales bacterium
AGCGAGAGCCGGGCGGCGACCTCGGCCCGGTCGGCGAAAGCCAGGATCGGCATGCCCGGCCGCTGCTGCGACACGCGCTCGGCGGTCAGGCCGGACGCTGTCAGCACGACGATGGCCGTGGCCCTGACATCCCTGGCGAGCGATGTCGCCGCGTAGGCGATGGCCGTCGACACCGAGGTTTCGTCGTTCCGGCGGTGATCGGCGGAAATGGTCCGCATCGACCGCTGCCAACTGCCGTCGTCCTCGATCGTCCGCGCGATCTGGGCCATAGTCTCGACCGTCTTCACCGGCCACTTGCCGACCGCCGTTTCGCCAGACAGCATGACCGCGTCCGAGCCGTCCAGGATGGCGTTGGCGATATCGCTCGCCTCGGCGCGGGTTGGGCGTGGGTTGTCGATCATCGACTCGAGCATCTGGGTGGCGGTGATCACGGGTTTGCCGGCGTGATTGGCGAGCCGGATCAGGCGTTTCTGCACCAGCGGCACCTGCTCGTTGCTGAGTTCCACCGCAAGGTCGCCCCGCGCGACCATGAGTCCATCGCTGGCGTCGACGATCGATTCGAGCGCCCGGACGGCCTCCGGCTTCTCGATCTTCGAGATCAGCGGTTGCGACCCGCCGAGATCCCGGATCCGTTGTTTGGCGTCGATCACGTCCATCGGCGAGCGGACGAAGCTGAGCGCCACCATATCGACGCCGAGCTGGACCCCGAACTCCAGATCTTCGATGTCCTTGGCGGTCATCGACGGCGCGCTGACGGTGGCGCCGGGGAGGTTGATGCCCTTCTGTGGCTTGATCTTCCCACCGTGAACGACCGACGTCACGACCTCGTCGCCGAACTCCGTGTCCAGTTCGACGCCGGTGACGAGGAGCTCGATCAACCCGTCGTCGATCAGGATCCGGTTGCCGGTCCGCACATCCTTGCCGAGATCGGGGTACGACGTCGAAACCCGCCCGGGACTCCCCAGGATCGGCTTGGTGCAAATCCGGAAAGCGTCGCCCGGTTCGACGTCGAACGGCTGGTCGCCGGCCAGATCACCGATGCGGAGTTTGGGTCCCTGGAGATCCTGGAGGATGGTGGTGGGGCGCTCCATGCGCGCGGCTACTTCCCGGATGCGCCGGTAGACGGCCTCGTGCCGCTTCTGGTCGCCATGCGAAAAGTTCAGGCGGAACGTGGTCACCCCGGCCCGGATCATGCGCTCCAGCACGTCGGCGCTTTCCGAAGCAGGCCCAACGGTCGCCACGATTCGAGTGAGTGGAAACCGTGTTTCGGTGAGATTCATGACAAGCCTTCCTGCACCGGATCGGGACGCGCTGGTCGTCCAGGATTTCACAATTGTGGCATACGGGTCTGGCCCGCAATCGCCTAGCATTGAACCGTGGGTTCGATGCCGCTGTCCCGTATGATGTCATTGCGGAATCGGCCTCGCCGCATCCAGCGTCTGCCGGGCGAGATCGCGTTCAAACGGAAAGTGCACACTCAACGATGAGCAATTCCACGGCCGATGCGTCATTCGACGCCGGTGAAGACCTGGATGCCGCGCCAGAGGCATATCCCGCTGCTGACGTGCGCGAGCGGACCGACGACACGCCACTCATTTTGCTGACGCCCGACCTTTACCTCAACCGGGAATTGAGCTGGCTGCAATTCAACCGGCGGGTGCTGGAAGAAATGGCGAAACCCGCCACGCCGTTGCTCGAACGCGTCAAGTTCGCCGCCATCTTCGCCGCCAACCTCGACGAGTTCTTCATGATTCGGGTGGCCGGCGTCAAGCGCAAGGTGGTCGCCGGCATCGTGGACGTGGCGGTCGACGGCCGGACGCCGATGCAGCAGGTAGGCGAGATCCAGAAGCTGACCCAGAAGCTGATGACTGAACACGCCCGCCAGGTGACGACCGATCTCATTCCTGCCCTAGCGGCCAACGATATCGAGATCGTTCGGTACGATGCGCTGGATGGACAGGCGAAAACGGCCCTCGCCGAAGTCTACGACCGCGAGATGTATCCAGTCCTGACCCCGCAGGCCGTGGACCGCGGCCGGCGCTTCCCCCACATTTCGAACGACAGCCTCAACCTCATCGTCGTGCTCCGCAGCGGCGTCAACGCCCGATTCGCGCGGGTCAAGATCCCGGCGACCCTGCCCCGGCTCATCCCCGTGCCGTCGCCGGAGAAGGTCAAGACCGGGGCGGTGCTCGCGGCCCCGGACGCGTGGGCGGAAATGGAGACGATTCGCTACACCTGGATCGAGGAAGTGATCGCCGCGCATCTCGACCGCCTCTTTCCCGGCAGCGAGGTCGTCGCCTCCTATCCCTTCCACGTTTTGCGAGATTCCGACGTCGAGCCCGATGAAGACGACGATGACCACGCCAACATGCTGGAGATGATGCGCGAAACGCTCGCCCAGCGGCCGTTCGGCACGGTGGTCCGGCTCGACATCGACACCACCATGCCGGTGGCCGTTCGCGATTGGCTGCTCAACCAGGTCTACGCCACCACCAGCGACCTCTACGTGAACGACGGCCCGCTCTGCATCGACAACCTCTTCGAGCTGGTGCGGATCGACCGGCCGGATCTCAAGGACCCGCCGCTCCAGCAGTCGCCGATGTTCCCGCCGGAACAGGCCCTCCCCTACGTCGACGGGAGCGAGCAGCAGGACATCTTCGCGATTCTCCGCGAGCGCGATATCCTGCTTCACCTTCCCTACCAGTCCTTCAACATCGTCGTCGATTTCATCCGGGCCGCGTCGACCGACGCCAACGTGATCGCGATCAAGCAGACGCTGTACCGGCTGGGCAAGGACTCGCCGCTGATCCCGGCCCTGACCAGCGCCCGCGACGACGACACCCAGGTGGCCGTGCTCGTCGAATTGAAGGCGCGCTTCGACGAAGAGAACAACATCTCCTGGGCGCAAACCCTGGAACGGGCCGGCGTCCACGTCGCCTACGGGTTGCCGGGGCTCAAGACCCATTGCAAGCTGACGCTCGTCGTGCGCCGCGAGGAAAACGGTCTCCGTCGCTACGTCCATGTCTCGACCGGCAATTACAATGCCAACACCGCCCGGATCTACGAGGACATCGGAATCCTCACCGCGCGTGAGGACATTGCCGCCGACGTGACGCAACTCTTCAACGTCTTGACAGGGTATGCGCCGCACGTCGAGTACGACAAACTCTGGGTCGCCCCGACCGCGATGCGCAGGAACTTCATCAACGCGATTCTCGAAGAGACGCGCGTGCATCGCGAGCATGGCAACGGCTACCTGATCCTCAAGATGAATTCGCTCGTCGATCGCGAAACGATCCGGGCGCTCTACACCGCGTCCCAGGCGGGCGTGAAAATCGACCTGATCATTCGCGGGATTTGTTGCCTGCGGCCCGGCGTCGAAGGCGCCAGCGAGTCGATTCGGGTGATCAGCCTGGTGGGCAGATTCCTCGAACACAGCCGGGTCTACTATTTCCACAACAACGGTGACCCAAAGGTTTACATCGGCAGCGCGGACGTGATGGAACGCAACTTCGACCGCCGGGTCGAGGTCGTGGCGCCGGTCGAATCGCCCCAACTGATCGATCACCTGCGCAACGTGGTGCTGGACGCCTATCTGCGGGACACCGTCAACGCCCGTGAGCTGCAACCGGATGGGTCGTACGTCGGCTGCACATCTCCGGATGGAGATGAGCGGTTCGACGCCCAATCGTTCTTCGCGGCGTACTACCGCCAGGGGTCTCCCGTGGGCGATACCGACAATCCCACGCGCGATGAGGCATCGTGACGGGCGTCACCCAACCGTGAGGTTGTCGATGGCGTCCCGGTCCCAGTCGATTCCCAGTCCCGGTGTTGTCGGAGCGACCGCGTGTCCATCGACAATCTCGATCCCGGAGTGGGTGAGCGCCCGGAGCTGCGGAATGTGTTCGACGTAGAGCGCATTGGGGATCGCCGCCGCCAGGCTGACGTGCAGCTCCATCAGGAAGTGTGGGGCGACGCGGACGTTGAACGCTTCCGCCAGGTGCGCCGTTTTCAGCCACGGCGTGATCCCGCCGATCCGCGCGACATCGACCTGGACGACACCGCAGGCTCCAGCCGCCAGGTACTCCCGGAAGTGGCTCAGCGAATAGAGACTCTCGCCGACGGCGATCGGGATATTGGTCGAGGCCGCCAGTTGACGGTGCCCGGAAAGATCTTCGGCCGGGAGCGGCTCCTCGAACCAGTAGAGATCGAGATTGGCGAACAGGACCGCCCGGCGCCGGGCCTCGGCTGCCGTGAACGACTGGTTGGCGTCGACCATCAGGTGGGTCCGCGGACCGATCGCCTCCCGAACCGCCCGCAGCCGGTCGACATCCTCATGCGCGTCCGGTTTGCCGACCTTGACCTTGACCCCCGGCCAGCCGGCGGCGACCGACGAACGGGCGCCCTCCACCAGCTCGTCGACCGACAGTTGCAGCCAGCCGCCTTCGGTGTCGTAGAGCGGCACGCGGTCCCGGTATCCTCCCGCTTCGATCCAGAGCGGTTGCCCGGAGCGGCGGCATCGGATGTCCCACAGGGCAGTGTCGATCGCCGCCAGGGCCAGGCTGGTGATTGCGCCAACGACCGTGCCGTGTGTGATCCAGAACAGCTTGGTCCAGAGCCGTTCAATCTGGCGTGCGTCCTCTCCCATCAGGTGCGGAAGCAGGTCCTCCCGCAGCATGGTCAGCACGGCACGGCCTCCGGTACCGATCGTGTAGGAATACCCGAGTCCCTCGTGTCCATCGTCCGTGGCGAGTGACACGAAGATCGTTTCCTGCTTGACGAACGCCTGGATCGCGTCGGTCCGGACGACCTCCGGCACGAGGTCGACCAGGAACGCGTCCGCCTTCGTGATCTTCATTGGTCGTTCTTCCCCTGCACGCCCGTCGATTCTGCGGTGGCGATACCTGGCTCGATTGTATACACGCATCTTCCTTTGCGGGAAACTGGCCCGATCGAATCGGGCTTGGGAAAAAGGAGCACGCGATGGCCATCGATCGAGCGCAGAAATTCCGGGACGCCAGGTTCGGCATGTTCATCCACTGGGGTCCGTACAGCCTGCGGGGGTTCGAGGCATCCTGGCCGCTGGTGCAGGGCGACATCCCGTGGGACGAATACGAGGACCTGGCACGCGAGTTCAATCCGAGGCTTTACGACGCCGTCGAGTGGGCGGCCCTTGCGAAACGGGCCGGAGTGCGGTACGCGATCCTGACCAGCAAGCACCACGACGGCTACGCCTTGTTCGACACCGCCCTCAACGACCACGCGGCGCCCCGGATGGCGGCCGGACGCGACCTGCTCCTACCGTACGTCGAGGCGTTCCGGGAGGCCCGGATCCTCGTCGGTTTCTACTTTTCGCTCTGCGACTGGCATCACCCGGATTATCCCGCCGATTCCATCGTCGACGAGCCGAGGCTCCTTCGTCCGCCTCGCGGCCTCACGCCCGGCGTGCCGGCGTCGATCGCCAGCGATCCCGAGCGGTGGGCACGGTACGTCAAGTTCTTGCACGGGCAGGTCCGCGAGCTCTGCACCAACTACGGCGAAATCGACCTGCTCTGGTTCGACGGGCAGTGGGAGCATACCGCCGAGGAATGGAAATCGGAACGGCTGGTGGCAATGATCCGGGAGCTCCAGCCGGGGTGTATCGTCAACAACCGGCTCGACGGGCACGTTCGTCTCGATCCCGGGTTCGGCGATTACGGAACGCCTGAACAGTTCGTCCCAGTCGAGGCGCTGCCGTGGCCGTGGGAGACAAGCCTGACGATCAACGAGACCTGGGCCTACAGCTGGCGGGACCGGGCCTACAAACCGGGCCGGGAGCTGATAGCGACGCTGGCCGAAGTAGCGTCGAAGGGCGGGAACCTGCTGCTCAACATCGGCCCGAACGCGCAGGGGCAGTTGCCAGTCGAGCTCGCCTCCCGCTTCGAGGTGATTGGCGAATGGCTGGCGGCGAATCGGGAATCCATCTTCACCGATGGACTCTGGTTGGCCCCTGGCGCCTTCTACGGACCGACGACGGTCAGCGGCGACGCTGTGTACCTGCACGTGCTGGGTCGGCCAGGCGGGGATCAGGTGCTCGTCCGCGCCATCGGCGGCCGGATCGTCCGGGCAGCGTCGATCCTCGCGACCGGCCGGCCGTTGGAGTTCGACCAGCACCAGGGCCATCTCGAAGGCGGCGCCGTGCGGATTTCACTCCCGGAATCTTTGCTCGACCCGTACGACACGGTCATCAAGCTGACGCTGGAGATCCAGCAGAAAAACGGGGATTAGCGCCATGCGACGATTTGCCCAGGTTATTGGCGTCAAACCGGACCGGATCGAGGACTACGAGGCGATCCACGCGGCGGTCTGGCCGGACGTGCTCGACCTGATCCGCGAGCACAACATCCGGAACTATTCCATCTATCGTCATGGGACGACGCTCTTCGCGTACTTCGAATACGTCGGAGGCGACTTCGACGCCGATATGGCGGCGATGTCGGCGCACCCTGTCAATCGCGAATGGTGGAGCCTGACCGATCCGATGCAGGAACCGGTTCCGGACCGCGCGGAGGGTGAGTGGTGGAAGACCATTCCCGAGGTCTTCCACACGGATTGAGTGGTCGGTCAGGATCATTTGTCATTCCGACGAAGGAGGAATCTTCGTACTCACCCTATGGCTGGACCAAGATTCCTCCTTCGTCGGAATGACAGACCTCCCTGGAATGACTATCCATAGGACTCGGTCGAACGACCGAAGCGACTGTCGCGGGACTTTCCCGCCTCGGGAATCGCCGGTATAGTGTCGCGGTCGTCAACAATCGGGCGATTGGAACCGTTCCGGGTCGATCGCACACCGTTCAGGAGAACCGTTTTCATGATTTTCAACGATCCCGATCGCATCAAAGCCCTCACCCCACTCAATCCGTTCGATCGCCTTGAGGACGGTCGGCCCAAGGCGCCGGACGACCTGCTCGAACGGCTCAAGCTCGTCACCGTCGACGAGGCCTGGGGATTGCTCGAACGCGGCGAGAACTACCACTTCCAGTTCGAGGGCGACTGGAAGGTTCACCTTCACCCAACCGTGCCGCTGGTGGGCCGGGTCGTTACCGCCTCCTACGTTCCGTTACGCCCGGATTTCCACGAGGTCGTCCAGGCTTATGGCGCTGACACCGGGCGCTCCGGCGGCCAGAACACCTGGATCATCGACCAGCTCGGCCCCGGCGACGTGCTGGTGGTCGACCTCTTCGGCAAGGTCGAGGACGGCACCTTCATCGGCGACAACCTCGCCACCGCCGCTCGCGCCCGAACCGGCACTGGCATGATCATCGACGGTGGCATCCGCGATTCCACCCGCATCGACGAACTTGAGGATTTCCCGGTCTACTGCCGCGGCATCCACCCGAGCGCCATCTACGAAGTGACCCTGCGCGAGGTCAACGGACCGATCCGGATCGGCAACACGACCGTCATGCCCGGCGACGCCGTGCTTGGGACGCCGGCCGGCGTCACCTTCATCCCGCCACACCTGCTGGAGCGGATCGTCGAACGCTCCGAGGACACCCGGCAGCGCGACGTCTTCGGCAAGCTGCGGCTGGCCCAGGGCACATACACGTCGGGCGATATCGACGTCTCGACGTGGGCCGAGCACATTGAAGCCGATTACGTGGCCTGGCTACCGACCCAGTCCTGATCGACCGCAACCGCCAGGGAGGAACACCGGCGTGACGCTGCACACTGACGACCAACCGATGCCGGTGATCCCCCCGGCCTGGCCGCCGTTCGGCGGCGACGACGCGGTCCGGATCCGCGACGTGCGCGTGATCATGACCGCCCCGGACAATATCCGGACCGTGATCGTCAAGATCGAAACGACCGAACCGGGGCTCTACGGCCTCGGCTGCGCGACGTTCACGCAGCGGCCGCTCGTCGTCAAGACCGCGATCGAGGAGTACCTGCGGCCGTTCCTGATCGGCCGTTCGGTGCACGATATCGAGGACATCTGGCAGGCGTCGTACGTCAGCTCCTACTGGCGCAGCGGCCCCGTGCTCAACAACGCGATGAGCGGCGTCGACATGGCGCTCTGGGACATCAAGGGCAAGATCGCGAACCTGCCCGTGTACCAGCTGCTGGGCGGGAAGGTGCGGCAGGCGGCCGACGTCTACGTCCACGCCTCCGGCGCCGACTTCGACGAGGTCGAGGAAAATGTCCGGGCGTTGATGGACCGCGGCTTCCGCAACATCCGCTGCCAGGTTGCCGTACCGGGCAGCGCCACCTACGGCGCCCGGCCTCACGCCGACAAGACGGACGGCCAGAAGTACGCGATTCACCTGGAGCTGACCGACGCGCGCTGGAACCCGGCGGCCTACTGCCGGATCGTGCCGCGCCTCTTCGACCACATCCGCTCGCGCATCGGCGATGAGGTCGAACTGCTCCACGACGTGCACGAGCGGGTACACCCGATGGCCGCGATTCGGCTCGCGCAGGATCTGGATCCGTACCGCCTCTTCTTCTACGAAGATCCGTTCGCGCCCGAAGACAACGGGTACTTTGAGTTGCTTCGGCAACACTCGACGATCCCGGTCGCGATGGGGGAGCTCTACGTCAACCAGGCCGAGTACGTGAACCTGATCAAGGATCGCCTGATCGACTTCATCCGGGTTCACATCTCGGATATCGGCGGCCTCTCGCCGGCGCGCAAGCTGGCCGCCTACTGCGAGTTCTTCAACGTCCGAACCGCCTGGCACGGACCGGGCGACGCCTCGCCAGTGGCCCACGCGGCCAACCTCGCGCTCGACCTCTCGTCGTCCAACTTCGGCATCCAGGAAGCCACGATCTGGGGCGAGCGGAGCCGAGAAGTGTTTCCGGGCACGCCGGAACTGCGCGACGGTGCCCTGTGGTCGAACGACCAGCCAGGTCTCGGCATCGATATCGACGAGAAGCTGGCTGCCACGTACCCGTTCCCGGAACACCCGATCAACGGCGCCTGGCCCGACATCCGCCTCCGCGACGGCGAAATCGTCCGGCCGTAGGACCGCTAGCGGTTTTCGTCAACCTTTGGGGCGGGTGTGACTGGAACTTACCGAGTCTCGCGTTTGGTCCCGAGAGTTCGGGGTTACCGAAATTCGTAGGGGCGGACCTCCAGCGACCGCAAGCGATCTCTGCCCTATCGATATCGTCGCTGGTGTGTCCGCCCGGTAGGTCGCGAACGGCGAGACCCGGAGCACCACCATTCGGGCGGACAACAGATTCGGCAACATCCGTGCGGCGCAGGTCCAGATTGCGGCCGAATCAGGTCCGCCCCTACCAATCAGGCAAGAAACGAGTGGCTTGATATCTGACGGTGAAGTTTAGGTGGTCGGCGCAGTACATATCCCAACGGGATATGTACTTTCACTACTCGCCAAAGTCACCAGTTTGTATAACTTCCGTCGGCTTTCTGCCAGCGCGGCGGCGCCCAGAACTCGAACTCGTGATCGCGGAGAGCAGCCTCGTTGAACTCGACGCCCAGGCCAGGCGCCGTCGGCAAAGGGAAACTCCCGTTGACCGTTTCCAGCGTGACCGGAAAGATGTCCCGTGGGCGGTCGCGGTCGTGCATCGGGAAGTATTCGAGGTAGGCGAAGTTCGACGTGGCCGCCGCGAGGTGTACGCAGGCGGCGGTCGAAATCGGGCCGAGCGGATTGTGCGGCATCAGGTCGACATAATGCGTCTCGCACCATCCGGCGATCTTGCGTGACTCCGTGATGCCGCCCACGTTGCACACGTCGATCCGGGCGAAGTTCATCAACCCGCGTTCCAGGTACGGGGCAAACGCCCACTTGCTGGAGAACTCCTCCCCGATCGCGAACGGCACATTCGTCATCGAGCGAAGCTGCGCGTAGGCGTCCGGATTCTCGCAGCGAATCGGCTCCTCGACGAAGTAAAGGTTGAGGTGCTCGATCCGCTGGCAAAAGAGGGCGGCCTCGACAGGGTTGAGCCGGTGATGGAAGTCGATCGAGAGCAGGGCGTTCGGACCGAGGTCGGCCCGCAACTGTCCGAGCAGATCGACCGCCGCGTCGATCGAGGCGAGCGGATCGTAGACGGCGCCGTCGGTTCCGGTCCAGTCGAGGTTCAGCATGCCGGGCGTGAACCGCAGGACCCTCCACCCTTCGGCCACGGCATCCCGCGCCTTCTGGATGATCTCCGGGCCGCTGAGTGCGCCGGGCGTCGCGAAGCAGGGGATGGTGTCGCGGACGGCTCCCCCGAGCAACTGCCAGACGGGAACGGTCAGCCACTTGCCGAGGATGTCCCAGAGGGCGATATCGATCGCCGAGACCACGGCCGCGGTGATCTTGCCGCCCTCGAAGTAGGCCCCGCGATACAACTGTTGCCAGATGTGTTCGATCCGCCGCGGGTCCTGTCCGATCAGGGCCTGCTCGAAGTGCTTGAGCATGCCGTCCATCGCCAGCTCACGGCCGGAGATGCCGCCCTCGCCGATCCCGGACACCCCTTCGTCTGTCTCGACCTTGACCACGAATTGATTGCGATGCCCGATCTTGACCGGAAACCCCTTGACCGCCGTGATCTTCATCCCTGTCTCCTGAGGTGAATCGAGGTCTGACGCGTCATCGATGTCACGGTCCATATACCAACCGGGCGCCGGTTGGGCAAGCCTGGCCAAGAAAAAAAGGCGGCGTGAGCGCGCGCGTGACGGTGTCGCTGATCCGTCACGGAATAGTTGCCAAGACGCCCACGGTCTCGAACACCCGACCGTCGCGCACCTCGATCACGCGCGAGGCGAGGCGTTCGATCGAGAACCGGTCGTGCAGCACGAGCAGCATCGTGCCCTCGAACGCTTCCAGCGCCCGCTCGAACTCCTCCCTCGCCGTCAGGTCGAGATGGTTGAGCGGCTCGTCGAGCACGAGCAGGTTGGCGCCTCGCCTGACCAGGATCGCCAGCATCAGCCGCGCCCGCTCGCCGTAGGACAGTGACGCGATCCGACGATGCACCATTTCGCCACCGAACAGGTACTTGTGGAGGAAGGTCCGGACATCGCTTTCGCCGCCTTCCCCTGTCAGGCGCGCCTGCTCCATGACCGTCAGGTTGGGGTCGAGCGTGTCCTGCTCCTGCGCGAAGTACCCGGCCCGAACGCTGCTGCCCAGCCGGACCGAACCAGCCAGCGGCGTCAGCTCGCCCGTGATCGAGCGGATCAGGGTCGATTTGCCGCCGCCGTTCGGCCCCGTAATCGCCACCCGGTCGCCGTACGCGAGATGCAGCGAGACGCCGTCCAGGATCGCAACCGAGCCATACCCCAAGATCGCATCGTCGATCGTTACAACGTCCCGCGATCCCCGGACGGGCGCGGCGAGCTCGACCGACAGGCCCCACTTCCGCTGTGGCTTGTCGACGTACTCCGTCGATTCCAGTAATCTCTCGAGCTTCTTCTTGCGGACCACTGCTGGTCGCGCGATCTTGGCGGCCTTCTTGCGCACCGCAAAGTCGATCGTATTGGCCTCGATCGTCCGCGCGTGATGCTCCGAACCCCGGATGTCTTCCTCGATCCGGGCAATGTCCTTTTGCTGCCGCTGATACGCTGCCGCGTGCTCGGCTTCCTCGTGCCGTTTGGCGGCGGTGTAATCGCTGTAGGAGCCCACGTACGAGGTGACGGCGCGCGAGTCGATGTCCAGTTCCAGGATGCGCGTCACCACGGCGTCGAGGAATCCGCGATCGTGAGACACCACGATCACGGCGCCGGGATAGGCGTTCAGGAACGATTCGAGCCAACCGAGGGCGTCGATATCGAGGTGGTTGGTTGGCTCGTCCAGGACCAGGATATCGGGACGCGTGGTGAGCAGCGCCGCCAGGCCGGCGCGCGTTTTCTCGCCGCCGGACAGGGCGCAGAGCGGCGTCTCGAATGGCACGCGGTCCAGTCCGAACCTGGCCAGCAGGGTGGTCAGTTCATCCAACGCCAGATAGCCGCCGGCTGGCTCGAATTGGGCGAGCGCTGAATCATGTTCCTGCGCTACCTGGTCCGGGTCGACATCGGGATCACCGTATCGGGCCATTGCGCGATCGACTGCTCGGTGAGCCCCGACCAGGCCCTGGGTGGGTGCGTCGAGCAGCGTGGCCAGCGTTCCGTCCGGCGTATCGGCGAACCCTTGCCGCAGGTAGCCGATGGACGTTCCAGGCGACGTCGAGATCGAGCCGGAATCGGGCTGCTCGTCGTTTGTGAGGATCCGGAGGAGGGTGGATTTACCGGCGCCGTTGGGCCCGATCAGGCCGACGCGCTCCCCCTCGTTGAGGGTGAATGAGATGGCATCAAGGATCGGCGTGTCGCCGTAGCGCTTGGACAAATGGTTGGCGGTAAGCACGGCATCCCTCCGTCGTGACGGTCCGGGCCGCCTCCGGGCCAAGGGCCGGGAAGGGGCGGACACATTCGAGGACGTTTCAACCGCAAGCGCGGGAGCGCCTACGGGGATGCTATTCCGTCAAACCAGTTGCTCCGGGATCGGCCATTCGCGTTCGCACTCGCGCGGCCCTGCTACACGGGTTGCCCATAGGTAACCAACGCGGCTCACCATACCGCAGCAAGGGTGTTCCCGCAAGGATTGCGGCGCCAGACAATCGCGGGACGGTCAGGTTGTCGGGGCAAAAGCGTCGGGCAACGAGAGAGGCGATGCTTCCCCAGCGGGAAGCATCGCCTGCCTGTGTGATGTCGTTTTCGGGAATAACCCGCCGGCTGCCTAGCTGACGGCTCCGTCGGCCACGGCGCCCGCGGCGACTTCCAACGCCGAGAGGGCGTAATTGTCAATTTCCTGCTGAAGCGCGTCGCGGAGGTTGATCAAGTCGACCAGATCGAGCCCGGCGATGACCGCGTTGCTTTCCGCATCGCCGTCGTCTTCGCTGCCTGGGACGACGCGAAACTCGACCTCGACCATTTCCTCGCCGTCGAATGATTCACCGGTCGGCAGTTCATCCATGTAGATGTTGTAGGTGTCCATCGCTCCATCTCTCCTTCGAGAACCGGGGTGTCCACCCCATTCGGCTCATGGACCGTGCTGAATCCCACGTTCCAGGCCGAAACCGACCGCATCGACAGCAAGGGCGGATGAAGCGAACGGCAGTCGACCGCCAATCCACCAACGCACGGTGCTTGTGGTTAGCATATCGCTTGCCGGCGATTCCTGCACCCTGAATCAACCGGAAGTCCAGCGGCTTGGCTCCGGCCACCTCGTCCGGCGACAGTCGTCGTCTGTCCAGCGATCTGTTAACGGATGCGTAACGTATCATGATTCGAACAGCCGCTGGCGGAAGCCAGCTTCCGGGGCGTTCCACATAGATTTGCACAGGTATCTCACGCACATGCCGTCCCGACCCAATTCCATCTCAACATCCCGTTCGACGATGAACCGTCGCGCGTTCACCACTATCGGCGCCGGACTCACCGCGACGATGCTTGCGTCCTGCGGATTTGGCGGCGACGGCGACGAGCCGGCCGCCACGGAAGCGCCACCGGCCACGTTGGCGGCCACACAGGCCCCGCTGCC
>JBGTNF010000148.1:0-5817 GCA_041743205.1 Thermomicrobiales bacterium
GCGCCGGCGCCAGCTTCACCCTCACGCGCGAACCAAGGAGCCTGCGGCCCATGCACCTCATTCGCCGATCCGCCACCGCCAGCGGCGCCCCACCCGCGCCAGCCGCCCTCCCCGGCCCGTTTTCGTCCGAACAACGGGCGCGCAAGGCGGCGCTCGAAACCGCCAGCGTGCTCGAAGCCGAACTCTCGGCCCGAATCCAGGGCGAAGTCCGGTTCGACGACGTCAGCCGGATGCTCTACGCCACCGACGCCTCCAACTACGAGATCGAGCCGATCGGCGTCGTCGTCCCCCGCACCACCGACGATGTGACCGCCGCGGTCGAGATCGCGGTCAGCCACGGGGTGCCGATCCTGCCGCGCGGCGGCGGCTCATCCCTGGCTGGGCAAACGGTCGGCGCGGCGCTCGTGATCGACATGTCGAAATACCTCAACCGGGTGCTCGCCTTCAGCCCGGAAACGCGGTCGGTCACCGTCGAGCCTGGCATCAACCTGGATATGCTCAACCGCCAGGTCAAGGCCCACGGCCTGATGTTCGGCCCCGACCCGTCATCGTCGAACCGGGCCACGATCGGCGGCGTGATCGGCAACAACTCGGCCGGCGCCCACTCCATCCTCTACGGCATGAGCGCCGACCACATCGCCAACGTGCGGGTCCAGCTCACCGACGGCGGCCGGGTCGACCTCGGCCCGGGGACGATGGCGGACTTCTCGAAACGCGCCGGGACCGACGACGCCCAGGGCCGACTCCTCAAGAAGCTGCTCGCCTTCCGCGAAGCACGGCGCGACGTGATCGCCGCCGGGTTCCCGCCGCACTGGCGGCGCGCCACCGGCTACTCGCTGGACCAGTTCCTGAAACCGGACGACGCCTTCAACCCGGCCCGGCTCCTCGCCTCCTCCGAAGGCACCCTGGCCACGGTGCTCAGCGCGACGATGAACCTTGTCGAGATCCCACCGCAGACCGGCCTCGTCCTGCTCCAGTTCGACGACCTGATCGAGGCGATGGAAGCGACCTCGGTCATCCTCGAAACGGAGCCCTCGGCGATCGAGCTGATGGACCGGATGTTAATCAACCTGACCCGTCAGCAACCCCTCTACTCCACCCAGATCGCCTTCATCGACGGCGATCCGGCCGGCATCCTGGCCGTCGAGTACTACGGGCGGGACGAGGCCGAGCTCCAGCGCAAGTGCGACGGGCTTACCCAGCACTTGCGGCAGCGCAGCGTCCGGCTCTCCTCCGATCCCCAGGTGCTGCTCGACCCGAAGCGCCAGGCCAACGTCTGGTCGGTGCGCAAGGCAGGGCTCGGCCTGCTGATGAGCGTGCGCGGCGACGCCAAGCCGATCCCGGTGATCGAGGATGTCTCGGTCCCGGTCGAGCACCTGCCGGCGTTCGTTGCCGCCGTGCAGGAGATGGTCGCCAAACACGACACCACCGCCGCCTATTACGCCCACGCCTCGGCCGGCTGCCTCCACATCCGTCCCCTGATCAACCTCAAGGAGATCGCTGGAATCGAGGCGATGGAGGAAATGGCCCACGCCGCCGCCGAGCTCGCCCATCGCTTCGGCGGCGTGATGAGCGGCGAGCACGGCGATGGCCTCCAGCGCTCGGAGCTCAACGAGGTCATCTTCGGCAAGGATCTCTACGCCGCGATGCGGGAGTTCAAGGGTCTCTTCGATCCGCTCGGCCTGATGAATCCCGGCAAGGTCGTCGACGCGCCGTCGATGACCGAGAACCTGCGCTACGGACCCAAGTACCGGCCGATGCAAATCAAGACCAAGCTCGATTTCTCGGCCGAGGGCGGCTTCATCGGCGCGGTCGAAATGTGCAACGGCGCCGCCGTCTGCCGCAAGCTCCAGGCGGGCACGATGTGCCCTTCCTACATGGCGACGAAGGACGAAAACGACACCACGCGGGGGCGGGCCAACGCCCTGCGCAACGCGCTGGCGGGGGATATCCTGAAGCCCGGCGACTTTGCCAACAAGAAGACGTACGACACGCTCGACCTCTGCCTTTCCTGCAAGGCATGCAAAACGGAGTGCCCGTCCAGCGTCGACATGGCCAAGATCAAGACCGAGTTCCTCGCTCACTATTATGAAAAAAACGGGACGCCGTTGCGGGCGCGGCTGATGGGCCACATCCACACGGTGTCGAAGATCGCCGCCCCGATCGCGCCGCTGGCCAACCTCGCCCTGCGCACCCCGCTTGGCAAGCCGGGCATGGCTCTGATGGGCGTGCACCGCGAACGCAAGCTCTCCCCCTTCGTGCGGAACACCTTCGTCCATCGCTGGCATCGCTACCGCCGGCACACGCCGGTCCCGGCCGTGACGCGCGGCAAGGTCGTCTATTTCCACGACACCTTCGCCACGTACAACTACCCGCGGATCGGCCTGGCTGCCGTCAAGCTGCTGGAGGCGGCGGGCTACGAGGTGATCGTCGAGGAGCGGCGCGCCTGCTGCGGCCGGCCAATGCTCTCCAAGGGCCTGATCGACGCCGCCCGCAAATCGGCCCGGCGCAACGTCAGCTTGCTCGCGCCGTACGCGAAGCAAGGCATCCCGGTCATCGGCACCGAACCGAGCTGCATCCTGACCCTGCGCGACGAGTACAAGGACCTGCTGCCGAACGATCCGGATGTCGATGTCCTCGGCAGGAACTCGTACATGATCGACGAGTTCCTGGCCAAGCTGGAAGCGACCGGGGACCTCGGCATCACCTGGAGGGAAAGCACCGGCCCGGAGGTGTTCTTTCACGGCCACTGCCACCAGAAAGCGCTGATCGGTATCGGACCATCCATGGCGATCATGAGCGCCGCGGGGTGTCGCCCGACGGAGAGCGGGGCCGGGTGCTGCGGCATGGCCGGCTCGTTCGGGTACGAGGCCGAGCACTACGACGTCTCGCAAAAAATCGGCGAGGAGCGGCTCTTCCCGGCGATCGAGGAGACCGCGATGGATGTCCAGATCAGCGTTGCCGGGGTGTCGTGCCGGCAGCAGATCGAGCATTTCACGGAACGCTCGACCCGGCACATCGCCGAGGTCCTGGCGGCGCGAATCCACCCCGACCACGCCTGGGCGCCGAAGCCCGCGATTGAGAAGCCGGAAGAGGTCCGGGCCGCCGACTGATGGCGGCGCCTGGGTTTCGTAGGGGAGGGCTAACGGGCATCAAGCGGAGCCGACCCGCGTGCTGTTTGCCCGTGTATGCCCTCCCGAGTCTCGACCATCCAGATGCAACGCGAATCGCCGATGCTTCGACGTCAATCGTTCGGGCCGGCAAACTCGCTGCGGATGCGCCCACTGGAGCGGGAGGGCATACGCGAGCCAAACGCCTTGTTGCGACGGTGTTCTTAATGGCTCGCTAGCCCTCCCCTACCAGCTGTTCGTACTGGCCGGTCTTGTGCCGGCCATCCGCGGGCCGACACAGGTCGGCCCCTACCAAGGCGAAGGCCGCTTGAACCGACCAGATTACCTCCACATCCTCCGATCCGACGACAAAACCGCCGCCTGGTTGGAGCACCTCGATGCGATCGGTCCACCAGCCGAATCAGTCGTGCTGCCGGAAGGCTCGGCGTTCACCGCCGCGCTCCGCGACCTCGACGTTCCGGGGGACGACATCGAGTCGCTCGTCCGACTGCGGCCGGAGATCGTTGACGACGCCGATCTCGCGTGGCTCCTCGAACGTTCAGTTCACTCACTCCTGCTCCACATGGACTCGACGGCGGAACCACCGGCGTTCCCGAAGCTGCCCGCCGATTTCGGCGAATTGGGCCGGTACGTCTACGCCTTCGTCTACATCGCGATGCTGCCGCACACGCAGGCCCTGCACCGGCGTCGTGGCATCCCGGAAGACATCACCAGGGCCACGCTGGCCGATGTGGGTCGCCATTTCCTCATCCATCGGCAGCAACACGGGACGCACGGCCTGACCAACCCGGACTGGATGATGCTCCACGCCCGGGGCCTGATCTTCCAGATCGGCCGGCTGCAATTCGAACGAGGCCGGCTCGGAACCAGCACGAGCCGGGGCATCCGGGCGGCGGGATTTGCCTGCGAAAAGGGCGACCCGGTGATCTCGGTCCACATTCCGGGCCTGATGGGCCCGATGACGCCCGAAGCCTGTGACGCCTCGTTCACGGCGGCGCGGCCGTTCTTGCGGGAGCATTTCCCCAAAGAACGGCCCGCCCTTGCCGTGTGCCATTCGTGGCTGCTGGACGAACAGCTGGGCGACTACCTGCCGGAAACGTCGAACATCATGTTATTCCAGCAACGCTTCCGCACGGCCTACCGACCGGGGCCCAACAACCGCACGACGCTGGAGTTCGTGTTCCGCACCCCGGAACGCCCGCTCGACGAGCTTCCCCAGCGCACGACGCTCGAACGTGCAGTGGTCCGGCACATCCGTGATGGCGGGCAGTGGCGTGGTGGGGTAGGCTGGCTGGAATGGCAACCAGCGCCCGAGCCGGTTGACGTCACCTGAAGGGACACCGCATGATCCGGTTCCACCGCCTGGGCATCCTGCTGATCGCGATGCTCGCCTTGCTGCCCGCGGCCTCGGCAGGCGCCCAGACCCCGGCCCCAAACGAGATCCCGCCCCTCGACGAATTCGCAGGGATCGAGGCGGCCGTGGACCGGACCTGGGGTCCCGATCTCGCCGCCATGATGGCTGCCACGCCGGATCTGCAACCTGAAGATGTGGAGATGGGCGTCACCGTCCTCAGCGCGATGGTGATCCGTTTCGACACCGACGCCAACGCCACGGCCGGGTTCGACACCTTCCAGGCCGGGCTTGGCGCCCAACTGCTCGACATGGCCCAGGGCGGCACGCCAACCGTGTCCGACGAACCCGTCAGCGATCTCGGCGATGCGGCGTCGGCCGTCACATTGAGCACAACCACCGGCACGCCGGGCGAGGAAACTTCCCTGCGCTTCCTGCTCGTGCGGGAGGGACGATACCTCTTACTGGTCTATGCGCTCGCGGCGACCGCCGACCAAGCCACGGTCGCGGACGACCTGGCGCGTTACCTGACCGACACCGGCGAGGAAGAAGGCGACGAGGCGATCTTCGTCGCCGAGGGTGGGTCGAGCGGCGGACTCTGGGGCTTCATGCCGCCGGAGGACGACGCCGTGCTCGGCGGCCTGGTTCCGATTTCCGACGAACTGCTCTACCCCACGCCCAGCGTGAACGCGTAATCAGGGATCGAGCTCGATCCCTCCTCACGTCGACGCTGGACATGGCCGCCCGAGGCCATAGGATGGCGTGATAGCGATGAACCCGACCATTTGTGAAAACGCGTCACCAAGGGCCGGGCGACCGGCGCGAGAAAGAAGTGATCCATGAATCGAGTTCGTCGCGTTTCGCTGCTGATCTGTCTGGTCGCGTTAAGCATTGGGTCATCTCCGACCATGGCGCAGGAGACCGCGCCCTTCTCCGACATCGGTGACCTCGAAGGGATCGAGGCGGCGGTGTCGCGATCGTACCTCGTCGACTTTTCGGGGACAGGCGACCCGGCCCAGGCCACGCCCATCAGCGAGGAGGCGTTCGCCGAGTACACCGGGCTCTTTTTCCTGACCGGTTTCGTGATGGAGTTCGGGAACGCCGATCAGGCGGCGCAGGGCTACGCGCAGCTTCAGTCACAAGCGGCAATGGAAGTCAGGGTCTCGATGGGCGATGACGAGTTCACCATCGATGAGGCGGAGATCGACGGCATCGGCGACGACGCCTTCGGCTTTACGGTGACGTCGCAATCCGCCAACCCGGCCGGATTCTTCCGCTACGCATTCACCCGGCAGGGATCGTACGTGTTCATGGTCATCGCCTTCGCCGGATCGG
>JBGTNF010000149.1:0-40647 GCA_041743205.1 Thermomicrobiales bacterium
AATCGACGACCCGGGCATTGAACGACGTGGGTCAGGGCCTGAACCGGATTCGCGCCGAGTTCGAGCGCATGGGGATCCAGACTGGTCAGCACGCCAACTCGCTGAACGCCTTGCTGGGCCAGCAGGCGGAAATCGCCCGCGACAAGCTGATCGACGCGTTCCTGGCTCTCGGCGATTTGCTGGGCGATCTGGCCCAACCCGCGTACGGCGTCGCCCGCGATCCGGCCCGCCTGGGCCGCCTGTTCGGCGCCGGTGATGGCCTTGTCGGCCGTTTCCGCCAGGTTGGAGGCTGCCAGCGACAATTGCCGGTTGACCGCCTGGTCGCTCTGGATTGCCGAGGAGGTCATGCGTTCCAGATTCGTAACGGCGGCGAGGAGGCTGCGCTGCTGGTCGCCTGACCCGCTGACCTCGCTGGCGAGATCCTCGAGCGAGGTTTCCAGCCCGGAAGAAACTTGCCGCAGGTCGACGAGCAGTCGATGCAACTCCTCGGCGCCCGCCCGCATACCGCTGGCGAACTTGCCGAAGTCGGCGAATTCCTGCTCGCGGCGCGAAGCCAGGCTTTCGAGGCGGTCGTGCTCGACCTGGAGTTGGGTCAGGAGTTCCTGGCTGCCGCGATCGAAGCGATCGGCCAACCGCTCCACGCTGTCGGCGAGCTGGGCCGGGCGGTTGGTGCGGTCGCCGGCCAGGATCACCCCGGCCTCGGCGAGCACGTTATCGAACTCGGCCTGGAAATCGGCGGCTGTGTCCGCGATCTGGTCTTCTTGCCGTTCTCGCCGCCCATGCGTGTAGAAGGTCAGCACGATCATGACGATGATCACCGCTGCATCGATCAACGCGACCGTCGAAAACGACGGCGAGAGCAAGCCAGTCTCCCCGCCGAACCCACGCTGCCAGAGCAGCAGGAAGGGCGTCGCCGACTGGTCAGGGTTCTCCGCCAGGAAACGATCGTAGGCGCGGGAGGCTTCGGCCAGAGCCGCCCACGTCAGGAGGATCGGCACCAGCACGAGCACGTTGCGGACCTTGTCGGCCACTTCGACGCGTGCCGGGGCATACCCGCCCTCACGACGAACCGCGTAGGAATGCGACAGCCGGTCGGTGTTGAAGGCGCGACGCAGGTCGACATCCGACCAACGGGTGCGGCCCGTTTCCGAAGTCAATGCGTTGCCCAGATCCTGGAGCCGGGAGGATGACCGCTCGTCGACATCGGAAAGCGAACCGGCGATGCCCTGGATTTCCGACGCGACGTTGGACGCGCTGGTCCAGATACTGCCCTGGTGGGCGCCGTTCGGCGCCTGCGTCGAACGGGTCGAACCGTTCGGTCCCACGAAGTCCCATTCGGGGTGTTCCCGGGTTTCATCGGACGAAGTCGTCCCCCGGTTCCTGGTTCGAAGTGTCAACGGCGTGACCCTTTCCGTGGCCGAACGGTCCTGTGGGGGCGTTGCACGGGTCCACTACAATCGGTCTGATTGCGTATCGCCGGTGATTCAGGAACGACACGAGCGTTCGGCACGAGCGCGGCAACTGGTGAGAGGACGGTCAAACGTGGACAGGCTCGCTCGATTCCAAAACGCACTGGCGGAGCGTCGCGTTCCGGCCCTGACGGAATTGCACGCCCGAGCTGTCCTCGATCGGGCGGGACGCCCCCATGTTGTTGCGGGAAACAACGCGCTCGTCGCGCGGCTCAGGCGGGCGGACGGCGACGACGTTGCTCTACGTATCGTAGCATCCGCAGGCAAGAAGCGTGATTTGGCGATTCGCTACGCGGCCCTGGCGGATTTCCAGCAGTCCCGTTCGCTCGTCCGTTTGCCGTCGGCCATTGACCTCGTCCATGACGGTCTGCCTGATCTCGGAAGTGGTGATGCGGACGATTCGAGCACTGATTTGGGCATGGTCATGGAGTGGATTCCCGGACCGACCCTGCTCCAGGGAATCGACCGTGCGTCCCATGCCGGCAACGTCGAGGTCATCCGGGCACTTTCGGCCGCCTACGTGCAGTTGTGGAACGATCTGCGGAAGGTCGAGTTTACGCATGGCGACTTCACCGCCCAGAACCTGATGGTCCGCGCCAACGGCCAGCTTGCCTGTGTCGACCTCGACGGCGCCGCCTGGGATGACGCCCCATTCGGCCCCGACGGTGAAGGTACGGCTGCTTACCGGCATCCCACGCTCCACCGCGACGCCACGCTTCGTGATGCGTTCGCTGCCCTGGTGATCGTGACGTCGCTGGCGATCCTCGCTGATGCGCCGGATCTTCGTGATGCTTACGGCGATGCGCCAACGGCCATCGATGGAGCGATCCTCTTCTCGGCGTGGGATATCGCCGATCCCTCGACGTCCCGCGCGTTTGCCGATGCCGCCGCCCGCGTCACCCCGTCGACGCGGGCCCTGCTGGACGGATTGCACGCAGCCTGCCTGGGCAACGCCGTCGACGTGTACGAGGCGTGCACGTTGCTGCCACGGATGCGGATGCCCCCAGCTCTGGCGGCCCTGGCGTCCGTGGCGGCGACGGTGACGGAACCACCACCCGTTGCGACTGGCTGGAATGTCGGCCCCGTGGTCGAGCGGATGCGGGCCCATTACTCCGATACCTGGAACACCGACCCGGCCGCCGTCGGTGACGAGAAGCGCAATAGGCAACCGGTGCCGACCGTGGCGCCTTCGAGAGCGGATGAGCAGGGTTGGGGCGCTGTGGCGGTCGCTGCGCCAGAACCGGTCACCAGCGACGATCTGGCCGAGTTGACGACGGCGATCGAGCGCAACGACGAATCCGAAGTGGTCCGCATCTGGTCGCAAATCGGTCATGACCCGCTCGCCAGCCTGCTCGCGGGTGATGTCGAGCGAGTGGTCGCGGCGGGCTACGACCGTCGGGTTGTCGCCGAGTCCCGACGCAAGCGCGATGGCGCCGTGGTTGCGGTCGCCGCCGAGGCCGGGGAGCGGCGCATTCCGCTGGGGCCTCAGGCACGCGCGATCGTGCGCCAGGCCAGCGAGCGAAACACTGTGCGGAAGGAGCTCGCGTCGGCGCTGGAAGGGGGAGATCGACGCAGCCTGGCGGAGTTGGCCGTGTCCGGCCGGCTCGTAGTGCTCGGCGACGCCGATCGCGACTCACTGCAAAAGGTGCTGCAGGCGATCGAGTGGCCCGCGCTGCAACGGGCGATCCAGACCGATGACGATGTGCTGATCGCCGCCGCGTTCGATGACGACCTCTTCGAGGGAGCCAACCTGCTCGACGATGGGGTGCGGGAACGGATCGACCTCGCCCGCCAGCGGATCAAGTGGCTGGCGGCGGCACGCGCCGCGCTCGCAAAGCGGGACACCTTCCGGCTTCGGGAACTGCTGATCGAGCCGCCTGATGGCGCGCCGGAGCGCCTGAGCAGCCCGGAACGGCGCCGGATCCGCCGCGCCATCGAGCGGCGTCACGCGCTCGCCGAACTGGACACCGCGATCAAGGGCGACGACGACGGCGCAATCATCGTGTCGCTGAACCGTGTCGAACGCGTCGGAGCCCGGATTTCCGACCCTGCCACCTGGGCGCGGGTGCAGCAGGTCGTCGAGCGGGAGTCGATCATTGATGAACTGCTCCAGGCGGCGGATGCCCAGCCACTGGATCACGTGCGCATCGCCCAGCTGATTCCGGCTCTGAAGGCGCTGGGGCTGGAACGCGACCCGCGCCTGGGCGACGACGAACTCGTCGATCGTCTAGAAGCCCACGTCATCCGGATGGCGCACGTGCGCCGGATCCGGGCGGCCATCACCCGCGACAACGACGTGGCGATCATGGTGGCGGCGGTGCCCGACCCGCGGAACGCACTCGACATGCTGACCGAGCCGGAGCGGGATCGGGTCGCCGCCGCCATCAAGGCCCGTCGCAACGCCGAGCGGGCGCAGGCGTGATCACCGTAAGCTGGCCGTCGTAGGGCTGCCGAGCTTGTCTCGACCCATGGCCGCAAAGTCTGGTAGCCTGCACGGAGAGCGTTGCGTGAGCGTCAACTGCACGTAGACCGGTTCTCAGGATGGTTGATATTGCCTGCCACGGGCGGACACAAGGTCCGCAGCCCTACGAACCGTGGTCTTTGACCAACTTGGTGGTCGCCCGAGATCCCGAAGAATCGCGTCAGGCGGGTACGGCCACCGGCTGTTCCCACCGGCCGGAGACGGCGCTTCGCGAAACGGCGTCGAGCACGGCCTGGTTCCTGAATCCGTCCTCGAACGATGGGGCCGGATTGACGCCGGTCCGGATCCCGTCCAGCAAATCCTTCACCACGTGAACGTGGGTGTGCTCCCAGCCGATGATGTGGCCGGCTGGCCACCACGCGCCGGTGAACGGATGGACGCTTTCCGTGACGTTGATCGTGCGGAAGCCCTGCAGTCCGGATTCGTCCTCGCGGAAGTAGACTTCGAGCTCGTTCAGGCGCTCGAGGTTGAAGACGATGCTGCCGAGCGACCCGTTGACCTCGAAACTGTTGAAGTTCCGCCGCCCTGCCGCCATTCGGGTCGCCTCGAACGTCCCGGTGGCGCCGTTCTCGAAGCGGGCGAGGAACGTGGTCGAGTCGTCCACCGTTACATCGCCCAGTTCGTCGCCCGCCGCCCAGCTCAGTCCGGAGCCGCCGGTGTTGCGGGCCTCGACCGGACGTTGCTTGATGAAGGTATCGAGCGTACCGGTCACGCTCGTCACCGGCGCGACGAGGAACTGCGACAGGTCGAGGATATGCGCGCCGATATCGCCGAGGGCGCCGGAGCCCGCGAACTCTTTCTTTAGCCGCCAGGCCAGCGGCACGCTCTCATCGACTAGCCAGTCCTGCAGGTACACGGCGCGCCAGTGGCGAATCTCGCCGAGCCGGCCCTCGTCGATCAGGCGCTTGGCAAACTGCACCGCGGGCACGCGCCGGTAGTTGAAATTCACCATGTTGATCGTGCCGGCCTTGCGGGCGGCGAGCAGCATTTCCTCGGCTTCTTCGAGGCTGTTGGCGAGCGGTTTCTCGCACAGCACGTGCTTGCCCGCTTCGAGCGCCGCCAGCACAACATCCTTGTGCGTGTAGCCGGGCGTCGAGACATCGACAAGCCCGATGTCGTCCCGCTTGACCAGGTCGTGGAAATCGGTTTCCACGCTGTTCCATCCCAATTGGGCGGCGGCGGCCCAGGTCGCCGCCTGGTCACGCCCGCAGATCGCGGTCATCACCGGAACCGGGTCGACATCGAAGTACCGCGCCACCTGCCGGTACGCGTTCGAATGCGCCCGCCCCATGAACTTGTAGCCAACGAGGCCTACGCCAATATTGGTCATGTTTCGTCTCCCATTTGAAGCCTGGTCTGATGCAAGGAACCCGGTTTTCTTGGCATGAATCGCCAAGTGGTGGAGGGATGCGTAGGGGTCAACCTGGCCCCGCTGGATACGTGTTGACCCGAACCAGCCAACCGCGATGACTCGGGCGATCACGGAGGATCGCCCCTACCGACGTGTGAGAGTCGGCGCTTTACGGGTGCCCGATTCGTGTAACCATCTTCACACCCACCACGCTTCGCCGGGCGTTTCCCGGATGACCGTCGTTTTCAGGAACTCCACAGCCTTCGTGAAGCCTTCGTTCGTGCTCATCAGCGAATCTTCGTGCTCGATCGAGAGGGCTCCGTCGTACCCCGCCAGGCGCAGCTCCGACACCAGCGAACGCCAGAATTCGGGACCGTGGCCGTACCCGACCGTCCGGAAGATCCAGGAACGGTTGACCTCATCCGTGTATTGCTTGGTGTCGAGCACGCCATTGCGCCGGATATTCGGCTGGTCCAGCCAGGTGTCCTTCATGTGGACGTGGAAGATGGCGTCCTTGAGCTCCCGCACGCAAACGAGTGGGTCCATGCCCTGCCAGAAGAGGTGGGACGGATCGAAGTTGACGCCGATCGCGTCGCCGCCGATCTCGCGCAGTCTCCAGAACGACTCGGTGTGATAACCGAGAAAACCTGGGTGCAGCTCGATCGCCACCCGCACGCCGTTGTCGGCGGCGAACTTCCCGGCGTCGGACCAGTACGGCGTGGCGACCTCGTCCCACTGCCACTTGAGGACATCGGCGAAATCGGTTGGCCACGGGCAGGTCACCCAGTTCGGGTACTTCGCGTTTTCGTGATCGCCCGGGCAGCCCGAGAACGTGATGACGTTCTGGACGCCAAGCTGGCTGGCGAGCCGCACGGTTTTCCGGAACGAATCGTCATCGGCTCGCGCCGCCGCCTTGTTGGGATGCAGTGGGTTCCCGTGACACGACAGCGCGCTGATTTCCAGGCCGCGGCTCGTGATCAGGCTGACATAGTCCTTCTGGGCGGCGGCATTGTCGACCAGCGCATCCAGGTCGCAGTGGCTGTTGCCGGGCGCTCCGCCGGTGCCGATCTCGACCGCTTCCACGCCGGCGTCCCGAATGTAGTCGAGTGCTTCCTCGAATGGACGCTGGGCGAACAGGACGGTAAATACGCCGATCTTCATCGTGTGGTCCTCCTTTGGACACGTTGTCGTCAACATCGGCATCATACCGAGCGCTTTGCCGGGCGGCAACCGATGCTTCCGACCGTCGATCCAGGCTCTGCTACAGTACATGCCGTACGCACACGCCTGACGGCTCCGGTCAGTGACCCCGGGTATCAGGGGGCATCCAGCCAGGCGACCATGTCCGGAATCGTGAACGACGACGTGCCATGACCGACACCGACCTTGAAAACAGGCAAACTGCCTCCAACCGAAGCGTCATCGGTGGCCGCTACGAGGTCTTTCTTGACCAATCGCTGGGATCAGGCGGCCTGGCCCGCGTCTACCGCGGCCGCGATCTGCGCGCAAGGCGCGATGTCGCGATCAAGACGCTGCGTGAAGAATTCCGCGCCGATCCCGAGTCGCGGCGGCGCTTCCGCCAGGAAGCGCGGATGATGGCGTTCGCGTCCCATCCCGGCCTGGTGACCATCTACGATCTGCTGGAGCAGGCCAGTGAATCGTGGATCGTGATGGAGCTGGCGCCGGGGCCGAACCTGAAACGGGTGGTCGAGCGAGATGGCCCGTTCGCTCCCCCTGACGTGGTGAGGATGTTGGAAGGCATCGCCGATGCGCTCGACCACCTGCACTCGCGAGCGATCGTGCATCTTGACATAAAGCCGCAAAACCTGATCCGAATGGACGATGGATCGATCAAGCTCATCGATTTCGGGCTCGCGCAATCCGTCGCCCCACGACAGGACACGGTCGGCGGGGCTGCCTTCGGGACCGCTGCTTACCTCTCTCCCGAGCAGGCCCGAGGTGAGGCCGTCGACCAGCGAACGGACATTTACGCGTTGGGGTGTGTAGCCTACGAACTTCTGACAGGCCAACCGCCGTTCCTTGTCGCCGAGGGAGCGGACCAAAAGACCCAGCTCATCGATCGTCATCTGACGGAGATTCCCGAGCCGCCGTCCCTCGTTCGGCCCGATCTGGACGTGCCGCGATGGGTGGACGAGGTCGTGGGCCGAGCGCTCGAAAAGGAACCCCAGGATCGTTACCCGTCCGTGAGGGACTTCGCCCAAGCCGCCCGGAACGGGCTGGAACGAGCCGCCTACCCGTCGCGTGACCGTACTGAGGCGCTGCCCGCCCGCCAGCGAGCGGAGCCCCGCATCCGCTGGAACCGGCCGGTTCGGCAACGTCCCGCCGCCCCCGCCCCTCCGGATCCGGAACCGATCGTCACTGGACCATCGCTCGGCCGGCGCGCCTGGAACCGTGGCGGCCGGATCGCCCGCCGAACGCGGCCGATGGGGCGCACGATCTGGCGCCTGGCCCTGATCTTCGCCATCGGCAACCTGATCCTGGGGTCGGTCCTGATCGTGCGCGAAGGGCCCGAGTCGCTGGACCAGCGATTCCTGTCGGTCGTGCCCGGCGCGACAACGCAGGTGGCGGTCGACAGCCTGAACCTGCGGACCGGTCCCGGTTCGGAAAACCCGGTCGTCACCGTCCTCGAATTCGGCGACGACGTCGAGGTAACCGGGCTGTCGGACACCGATGCGCAGGGTCAGTGGTGGCCGGTCGACGTCGAACGGGACGGAGAACGATACGAAGGCTGGGTTTGGGGCGAGGGGATCCAGCCGAACGAGTGGACTGGCCGGCTGTCGTTCATGCAGGGGATCGTCGAGGGCGGCCAGGACGTTCGTGATCAGGTGCGTGACGGCATCGACACGGTCACCGGCCTGTGGCATTTCTGACACCGTCAACGGGAAAGCCCCGGATTGTGACGGAATCGCAACATTTCGTTGCCGGCTCGCAACAGTTCGGTCTTTGGCACGCCACAATCGATCGGCACAATGAGTCTTGTCAGTCAACTGGACGCCTGACCGTCCGGTTCGCCCCGAGGAGACTCCATGATGACCATTGTCGCCATTACCATCGTTGCATTTGTCGCCATGCTCTTCGCCGCCATGGCGATCGCTCCGGCCATGATCGAACTGAGCCAGCCGCAGGCGGCGCCGAAGCCGTCGCTCAGGCTCGTCGAGCCGTCGCCAGAGGTGGACGTGGCGCCGCAGCAGCCGGAGGCCGCCTGAGCGGCCGGGCCGTTCACCATTGACACCTGCCGGTCTAAACACTGCATGAACCGACCCAACATCTGAACAACGTGGGTAGGGGCGATCCTCCGTGATCGCCCTGAGGTTCCGGACGTCCGGGATCGGGTCAACACGTATCCAGCGGGGCCAGGTTGACCCCTACGCACAACGTCATTTGCTCACGGTTTACTCGGATTTCATATGATTTGTCCCGTAGAACTGGTCCGTCGCTTTGAGGAGGAAACGTTGGCCAGGATCCTGGTGGTCGAGGATGAGAAGGAGTTGGCGACGCTGGTTCGGCGCGAGATGGAACTCGTCGGCCACCAGGTGACGTCCGCGTTCGACGGACCATCGGCTGTCGAGCTGGCCCTCTCCGGGAAACCGGACATCATCATTCTCGATATCATGCTGCCCGGTTTCGACGGCTTCGAAGTCACCCGCCGGGTCCGGGCCTCCGCCTCGATCCCGATTCTGATGCTGACGGCGCGCGCGACCGAGCTGGACAAGGTGCTGGGTCTCGAACTCGGCGCCGACGACTACCTGACCAAGCCATTCTCCATGCGCGAACTTCAGGCCCGGGTCGGGGCCATACTCCGCCGCTCCGAACTCGTCCGGGAACAGTCACGGCCGCGAGACACAGGCGAAGTCATCGCCTTTCCCGGCCTGGAGGTCGATACCGCGGCGCACGAAGTTACCAGCAACGGCGAACGCATCCCCCTGACCGCGACCGAGTTCTCGCTTCTGAAATTGCTTGCCGGCAATCAGGGACGCGTCTTCAGCCGTGAGTTTCTCCTCGAAGAGGTCTGGGGCAATGACGCCGTCGTCTTCGACCGCACGATCGATAGCCATATCCAGCGCCTGCGCAAGAAGCTGGGGGGCACGGGCTCGCCCGGCGATTACATCGAGACGGTCTGGGGCGTCGGCTACCGGTTCAACGCCCGGATCACTTCGTGACCGATTCCGATTGGCGGCGCGAGCCGGGCAAGGCTTCGCCCACTACGCCGCCGCAACGTGGCCCTTCCTTGCCCGGCATCGTCGCCGTGATCGTTGCGGCGCTGGCCGTCGCGGTGGCCGGGCTGCTGCTGCTTCTCGCACTCAACGTCCTGCTCGGCGGGTACGCACCGATCAGTTCGATCCAGTTGGGATCGAATCTGCTCAACCTTGGCGTTGTGGTGGTGGGTCTGGGCGGCCTGGTTGCGATCGGCGGGCTGCTGGTTGCGCGGACGCTTCGACAAACCCTGGCCCGAACGACGTCGATCCAAACCCGGCTCACGCTGTCTCACCTGGTGGCGGTGACGGCGAGCACCTTCGTTTACGCCACCGGCGGATTCCTCCTGCTGGTCGCCGTGCTGTATCTCTCCGGCTACACGCTGCGCGGCATGGTCCAGTTGATCCCTCAGTTCTTCGGGGTCACCGTATTCGTGCTGATCCAGATCGCGCTAATCACGCTCTGCGGCATCGTCGTCGCCCGCGTGGTGAGCCAGATCGTCTCCCGCCGCATGCTCCAGCAAATCGTCGAGCTCGAAGAGGGGTCGAACGCGATTGCGTCGGGCCAGCTCAATCGCCATGTCGCCGTGCTCACCAATGACGAGCTTGGGCGGCTGGCAGAGCGCTTCAATCACCTGACCTCGCGATTGGGGGCCGCCGACAACCAGCGCCGGGCCTTCGTCGCCAACATTTCGCATGACCTCCGCACCCCGATCGCCGTGATCCGGGGGCACCTCGATGCCCAACGGGACGCGGACGGAAGCGACGACATTCCCGCGCCCGTATCGTTTGCGGCGATCGAGCACGAGACCGCCACGCTCGCGCGCCTGATCGAGGATTTGTTCACGCTTTCCCGGTTGGAGGAAGGCGTCCTCCCGGTCGCGGCGATCCCGGTCGACCTGGCCGGAATCGTCAACGATACGGTCGCCGGCGTCCGCACCTACGCGCTCAAGACGGGACGCGTCAGCGTCAACGCCCAGGTCGACGAGGGACTGCCACAGGTTATGGGGGACGCCACCCGGATCACCCAGGTCATCAACAACCTCCTGCACAACGCGGTGCGGCACACCCCGGAGGGCGGCCTGGTGCTGGTCGAGGCACGGGCGGTGGAGGACGGCGCCTGGGTGGAGATCAGCGTTCGCGACACCGGGGTCGGGATCGCGCCGGAGCTGCTGGGCAAGATCTTCGACCGGTACTACCGCGGCGAGGCGGTCGGCGAAAAGGGCGGGGCCGGGATCGGGCTCAGCATCGTCAAGCAACTGGTCGAAATGCAGGGCGGGTCGGTCTGGGCGGATTCGGTTGTCGGCGAAGGCACGGCGGTGACGTTCCGGTTGCCCGTGGGCTCCACGTGACCGCAATCGGACTGCATCACTCCCTGATCCGGCGCGTGCCGGGTGCGAAAACGCCCACCAGATCCGCGAACGAGACCAGCCGCAGCAGGGACACCGAAGAATCCGACGACCCCGCCACGTCCTCGACTTCCAGGTGCCAGGTTCGGGGATGCGGAATGTAGATGGCGTTGATCCCGGCCCGAAGCGCCGGGTTGATGTCGGAACGGGGCGAGTTGCCGATCATCCAGGTCTGCCGCGGAACGAGGTCCAGCGAATCGACGAGCGAGCGGTAGACGTGCTCGTCCTTCTCGTCCACGATCACCACCGCGTCGAAAAGGCCCTCGATTCCCGACCGTTCGACCTTGGCCTTTTGCTCGTCGTGATGCCCCTTGGTCACCATCACCAGGTCGTGGTGAGGTCGCAGGGCGTCGATCGTGTCCGTCACGCCGGGCATGATCTCGAAGTTCTGGTCGAGGATCCGCAGCCCCATCCGCTCGACCGTGTCGAGTTCCGGATCATCGTCCGGGCTACCGTTGATCCGCTGAAAGGTGTCGCGCAGGCTCCGCGCGAACGAGCGGGCGCCGTAGCCGTGCGCCGCCCGGTTCGCGAGCTGGAGTTCGTCCATCACCGCCTGGATTTCGGCCGTGGAGAGGTGCTCGTGGTTGAGGTGAACGACGAAATCGGCGAACGCCCGTTCGAAATAGACGTTGTTCTCCCAGAGCGTATCGTCGGCATCGAACAGGAGGTGTTGCCGAGCCGTTGGATCGAATTGTGTAGCGTGTGACCTCGGCATCGTGACGGTTTCTCCGGAGCTGTAAACGTGTCGCTGAGTAGGTGAACGAGCGTGTAGTGACACCTTCCCAACTGTCATTCCGAGGAACGAGGAATCCCCCGACGAAGGCGGTACTGAGGTTCGGCCGGGCACGTACCGGCTATCGCTTCGCTGCGCCGGGGGGTTCCTCGCAGCCCGCAGGGGCAGCTCGGGATGACGGTTGGTGAGATGGTTGGAACTGGCCACGATAGGTTGATTGGACCACTTGAAACGTGTCCCTCACCTATGTCCACTGTCAGGTTCAGCCGCGCCGGACGAGACCGACGGTAGGAGCCAGCCACTCGATGGCCTCGGGCGTGATCGGATCGAGCACGATTTGGAGGTGGCTGATCCCCACTTCACGGAACGCCAGCAGCTGCGCCGCAATCTCCTCCGGCGTGCCGCTTATCCCCGGCGTGTGATTCTCACGGAGGGCTCCGGCCGATCGGGACGAGCCGCCCGTCGCGGTCACCAATACCGCGGCGGTGCGGCCGATCTCGGCCGGAGCCCGGCCAATCTCCTGGCAGATCGCATCGAGCCGGTCCAGATGCAGCTTCAAGCCCTGGACCGAGTTGCCGTAGTCGGCGTACCAGATGTTCCAGAGATCGACGTACGGAAGGGTCAACCGCAGCATCTTTTCGCCGGTCGAACCGATCATGATCGGCATTCGGCCCGCCCTCGGACCTCGCGGCACGATCCGGCACTCATTGGCTGAGTAGAACTCCCCCGCGAAGTCGACCTCGCCGTTGCGCACCAATGAATGGATGATGTGAAACGCTTCCGAGAACCGGGCGAAACGGCGGTCGTAGGGAAACCCGAACGCCTCGTACTCGACCTGGTTCCAGCCCGCCCCGAGGCCCAGGACGAACCGCCCACCACTGATCTCGTCGATCGTCTCCGCCATCTTGGCGGTCAGCGCCGGGTTCCGGAACGAGGTCGCCAGCACCAGCGGCCCAAGCTCGATGGTCGTCGTCGTTGCCGCCAGCGCCGAGAGCATGGCCAGGCATTCCCACGGACCCCGGGCCGGCTGTCCTGGCTGCGTATAAAGCAGGTGGTCGCCGAGCCAGAGCGAGTCGAGCCCGATCGATTCGGCCAGCAGCGACATCTCGAGATGCTCTTTCCACGAAGCGACGTATTCGACTTCCGGCAGCTGCAACCCCAGTTTCAGTCGTGTGTGTGGCATTGACGTTCCTCGTGTTTTGCGATTGCTCACGTCGATTTCGAACTTTGGCCGATTCCCTCGAACAGCCACTGCTGATATTAATGCGCAATGCCGATGGATGGGCCAGCCAGGTCGTTCGTTCCTGTCCCTGGGCGAGTCGACGGGCTGCCGACTGCGCCGACATTCGCCAGCAACCGTGCACGGCGACGGTCTCCAGCGGCAAAGTTCGAAGTTGGTAAACCGTCAACTACGGGAATGGAACGAGCCACGGCGCCTACCCAAAAGCATTAAAGAACGATGGTTGCTGGTACTTAGTGTCACATTGACAATTACTCTGGTCAGCCATACCATTCGCACAGGAATCGGCGGACCCAAGGGTCCGACAGGCGCGAGCAGGACTTGCGCGAGGAGACCGTGCTGCATGCAGGTCAAGGGACAACGGGAATTCGGCGCCAGCGCATCACTGTGGCCGGACGCGAGTTCATCCGGATCGACGACCGCCCTACTCGAACGCCCCGAGAAGGCGACGTTGTGGCTGGTGGACCCACAGATGGAGGCCGCGTCGTGCGTTCCCGAGGAGGGAACCGGCGCGTACGAGCAACTCAAGGCCTACGGGGTTGGGCCGATGCGCCAGGAGCGCATCGATCGCTCCTACTTCAAGATGCCGACCGAAGAACGCGATGCCCGGATTTGGGAGCTTCGCCATCAACTCGGCAGCCGGCTGGTCATTCTCGGCCACCACTACCAGCGCGACGAAGTCATCCAGTTCGCCGACTTCCAGGGCGATTCGTACAAGCTCTCCCAGGAAGCCGCCGCCCAATCGGAAGCGGAGTTCACCCTCTTTTGTGGGGTCCATTTCATGGCCGAGAGCGCCGATATCCTCGGCGCTGACAACACCCACGTCATCCTGCCGAATCTCGAAGCCGGCTGCTCGATGGCCGACATGGCCAAGCCCGAGGACGTCGAGGCTGCGTGGAACCAGCTCCTGGCGCTGGGCATCTCTGGCATCGTGCCCGTGACCTACATGAACTCGGCGGCGTCGCTCAAGGCCTTCTGCGGCCGCAACGGCGGCATCGTCTGCACGTCGTCCAACGCGCCTCGCGTGTATGACTGGGCCTTCGAGCGCGGCGAGCGGCTCTTCTTCTTCCCGGACGAGCACCTTGGCCGCAACACCGGTGTGCGGAAGGAGATTCCGCTCGACCAGATGGTGGTCTGGGACCCGTTCAAGCCGCTCGGCGGCAACACCGAGGCGCAACTTCGACAGGCGAAGGTCTTCCTGTGGAAGGGGTACTGCTCCGTCCACGCGCGGTTCTCCGTCGCCCAGATCGCCAAAGCCCGCGAAGAGCACCCCGGCGTCAACGTCGTCGTTCATCCGGAGTGCCCGCTCGACGTCGTCCAGGCGGCGGATTACGACGGTTCGACCGAATACATCATCGACGTGATCACGGCGGCGCCCGAAGGCACGACCTGGGCGGTCGGCACCGAAATCAACCTCGTGCGGCGGCTCCAGGCCCGGATGCCCGGCAAGACGATCTTCTGCCTGGATCCGGTGATTTGCCCGTGCTCGACGATGTACCGCATCCATCCGGCCTACATGCTGTGGGTGCTCGAACATCTCGTTCGCGGCGAAGTGGTCAACGAAATCACGGTCGATCCGGTCATCGCCGACCAGGCGCGGATCGCGCTCGACCGCATGCTGGCCGTGCCGTAGCCGTAGTGGAGAATATGATGCCGTTAATCGGGGTGGGCGCGGAAGCGCCGGACTTCACGCTCCTGAACGATGAGGGGGCCGAGTTTCACCTCGCCGACTTGCGCGGCTTCATCCGCGCCATGCTGATCTTCTACCCCAAGGATTTCACGCCCGGCTGCACCGACCAGCTGGTCCAGGTCCGCAAGAACCTCGACCACCTGCGGGGTGCCGGGATCGAGCCAATCGGCGTCAATCCCGACGATGCGGAAAGCCACAAGGCATTTCGCAAGGCGCACGGCTTGACCTTCGATCTGCTGGTCGATGCCAACGCCGGGGTCGCCGGCCTCTACGGTGCACTCAAGCCGGGCGGCGAAGGCATCCAGCGCTCCGTCGTGATCGTAGGCAAGGATGGCAAGGTGGTCTTCGCCGAGCAGGGCGCGCCCCCCTGGCAGCGGATTCTCAGCGTGATGCGCAAAACGGACGATGCGGCTGCCCCCATAGCCTGAACGTGAACCGCGTTTCTGACCATAAAGACGACTGGTAGTGGCCGCCCTTGTGCCGGCCATCCGCTACCGGGTTGATTGCTTACCGAACGGCCGCTGCCAGGCACTCGCTCCCACGAGACGTCCCTAACCGTCTCGACCGCCCGTATCGAGCCAGTACAGCGGCACGTCAAAGTAGGTGCAGATCGTCACCTCGTCCTGGCGACTCAGCGGGGCGAGCGCATCGAATCGCGGCGCGGCCCGCAGTTCCTCCCGGCTCGTGTCGATTCGCACCTGCCAACCCGTCGTGTCGGCCAGCAATTCCGGCACGGCCACCCGGCTCTTCCCAACCCCAAGCACGCCGCCAAAGCTCACCAGCACGTAGCGAATGATCACGGTCCGCCGGTCGGCGGCCGAGCGTGGCGCCGTTTCGCCGTCCGGCATCAACCGGTTCTCGAACAACACGTCGACGATCGAGCCGAGTGGATCGCCGTCGACCGTGATCGCCTGTCGACCCCGCAAGTCGATCGAATGGTTTTGCCAGCCGCCGTCCGTCGTAATCCGCCGAAGTGGGGCGATGGCATCGGCGATCACGACTGAACCGCCGCCATCGGGACCCGTCACCAGCAGCCGGGTCGCGGTTTGGTGAATCGAATTTTCCGTGCGGGCGAGACCGACGTGGACTGCGTCGAACGCGGCGAACGTCTTGTGCGCCGCGCGCAGCTTGTCGGCCGACGCCGATGTGACCGCGATCAGGGGCGAACCGGCGACCACGCGTTCTTCGAGATAGCGCGACTCGTCCTGGCTGAAGCCGAACGCCGCCAGCGCCCGGCTGAGCTGGCGGCTGGAATCGCCGCTCCCGATCACTGTGCCATCCCGGTCCGCCGGCCGCGCGTCCTTGATGGTCGCCAGCACGGCGCCGATCGGCCCGGCCACGAGGTAACTGGCCCGGTCCGGGAGGATCAACGAGGCCAGCCCCTGCAGCCAGCTCCCGACGGCATCGAGCGCCGACGAGGCAATGACGCGGGAAAGCACGGTCTGGTACTGCACGGTCGGATCGGGATCGAGCACGCGCTCGCGCAGGATCACCGAAATGCCCTCGGACGGTTGGTCGCTCTTGCGCAGCGACGTCAAGGCGTGCTCGGCGTCGATGATGTCGTCGAACAGGGCGATGATCGTCCGCAGGTACTCCATCGACGAACCGGCCTCTCCAGTCGACCCGGACGAAGGGCGCACCGCTGGTTGAACGGAGAGGCTCATGATCTGGGCATTCCTGACTCGGTCGAAACGTCCCGCCGCGCCGGCGCCTTGCTGGCGGCAGGCTTGATGCCGCGCCGGATCCGGGAGAGCGACCGATCGGCCGGTGCGAACGGCGATCCGAACTGGGCCGGCGAGAGTGGCGCGATATCCATGGTGCTCAGTTCCGTTGCCAGCCGGTCGTCCCGGCCTCGCAACAGGTTACTGACGAGCACCTGGGCGGCGGCGCCAATCGGGATTGCGAGCAGCGATCCAATCGGTCCGGCAAGCGCGTTGCCGATCAACACGGCCAGCACCACCGTCAACGGGCTCATGCCCACCGCGTTCTTCATGATTCGTGGAACGAGCACGGCGCCTTCAAGTTGCTGCAGGATGACCACGAAGAGAATGACCCAGAGCGCCTTCTCCGGGGAATCGGCGAGTGCGAACAAGGCGGCGGTCCCGCCTCCGATAAACGGACCGATGAAGGGAATCGCTTCCGTGATTCCCGCCCAGATCGCCAACGCCAGCCAGAACCTGAGGTCGATGAACCAATAGGCGACGCCGGAAAACGCGCCGACGATAACCATCAGCACAAGCTGGCCCCGGGTCCAGCCGCCGATCCGGAACTCGATCTCATCCCAGATTTCATGCGCCCGCGCCCGGTGTCGCAAGGGAAAGAGGCTCAGGATCACGCGCTTGATGGTCGCCTTTTCGGTCATCCAGTAGAAGGCCACGATCAGCAGCGAGACGAGGGTGAAGAGAACGCCGATGGCCGAGGTCGCGACTCCAACCGCCTGATCCTGGCCAATCTCCGGCGAGCTGCGGATCCGGACGTAGGTGTTCTGGATGCGCCACAGCGTCTGGTACCCGGTTTGCCGGAGGAAGGCATTGTCGCTCTCGAGCGCCTGCTTCCTGAGGTTGTCGAAAATATCGGGAATGGCTGCGTCGAGGGATGCGAATTGCTCTACCAGCAGCGGCACCAGCAGGTACAGGCCGCCGAAGATGAACGTGAGCAGGAACGCGTAAACGACGATGATCGCCTGGCCTCGACGCAGGCCGGCGCGTCGCAAGCGGAAGACGATTGGCTCGATCGCCGCGGCAAAAATGATCCCCAGCATCATCACGAAGATGATCGATCGGATCTGGACGACCATCCAGCCCAGCGCCACCACGGCCACCACGGCCAGCGTATAGAGGATGAGGCGGGTGACGGAAAGAGTGGTTGGCACCTTGATCCCC
Organism: Thermomicrobiales bacterium; assembly: GCA_041743205.1. GTDB lineage: Bacteria > Chloroflexota > Chloroflexia > Thermomicrobiales > UBA6265 > JACCYX01. Next base: position 17,471 of record JBGTNF010000149.1, read on the forward strand.
AGCGATCCGGCGTGAACGCACGACACGCCGGCGAAGCGGGTCAATCGCTCCGCCGAATTGCGCTATTCCTCTCATTCTAGCGAACGCAGGCAAGGGGACCGCTTCGAGGCGGCGAGCCTCAATTTCTCGCGTCCCTAATCAGTTTGATGACTCTCGTACGGTTGCGTAGCCCAACCCCTCCATGCAACAACCTGTGGCGCGCCCGCGCCCGTAGCCGGCGACGTGTTATCGGGAACTTGATCCAAACGCGCGACGCCGTCTACGGCTGGTTTACGTACGCGTCAGCGTCATCGGCGGTGGCGAGCAGTTCGCTCTTCAAGTCCTCGTAGCCGCCACGGCCCATCAGGGCGTAGGTCGCGTTCTTGCCTGCCTCCACCCCCGGCTGCCCGAACGGGTTTACGCCGTAGAGGGCGCCGGCCATGACCGTTTGCAGCTGGAAGAGGTAGAAGAACTCGCCGACGATCCTCGCGTCGATCGTCGGGATCGTGATCGTCAGGTTCGGGCGCTGGGCTTCCGTCAGCGCCCACGAGGTCGCCAGCCGCTCGCGGTCGAGGAGTTGCCCGAGTTCCCCGCCGCTGAAGTAGCCGAGTTCCGGGATATCGTCCGGCGGGTTCGGGATGTCCACCGCGGCGCGGTACCGCTCGACCGCGACGAGTTGAATCAACTTGTCGTTCGGTCCCTCGGTGTAGAGCTGGATTTGCGAGTGCTGGTCGATCGCGCCGAGCGCCTTGATCGGCGTTTGCCCGGCGAAGACCACCTCGTTGTCGGTCGAAAGCTTCTTGCCGAGGCTCTCCGCCCACAATTGCCGGAACCAGTCGGCGATCCCGAACAGGGAGTCCGCATAAGGCATCGTGACCAGCATCGACTTGCCGTGCTTCCGGTCCGAAAGCACCGAGAGCGCGGCGAGGAGGTAGGCTGGGTTTTCGCGCACGTCCGGTGACGATGCCCGGTCCCGCATCGCCGCCGCGCCAGCCAGCAGCGCGTGGATATCGACGCCGGCCAGCGCGGCCGGGATCAGGCCGACGGCGCTGAGCACGGTTTGCCGGCCATCGACGCCCGGCGGCACCGGGAAGGTCCTGTACCCCTCCTGGTCGGCCATCTGCCGCAACAGGCCGGTGTCAGGGTCCGTGGTCGCCACGATTTGCTTGCGGGCCTGCTCGGCGCCCAACGCCGAGTACATCGCGTCCCGCACGACCAGGAAGTTGGCGGCGGTTTCGGCGGTTTGTCCCGATTTGGAGACGACGTTGACGAGGGTCTTGTTCAGGTCGACCGTCGCCAACGTCGCCGACACCTTCTCGGGGTCCGGGTTGTCCAGCACGAAGAAGCGCGGCCCGCCGCGCTCGCCGGTCGGCAGCAGATTTCGGTACGGGTGGGTCAACGCCATGATCGTGGCGATCGCCCCGAGCGACGAGCCGCCGATGCCGATCAGGATGAAATCGTCGTACCGCTCGCGGGCGTCGCGCGCGAACCCGGCGATCTCGTCGGCCAGCGCGGTATTGTCCGGGAGGTCCTGCCACCGCTGCACCTGGGCGGAGTGCTCGCTGGCAATGCGCGCGTGCTCGGTTCGCACGCGCTCGGCGACGCCGTCGAGGTCGGCGTCGGTGACGCCATGTTGCTCGCCCACGGCGGCGGAAGTGGCGTTGCGATAATCGATGACGATGCGGGAAGCGGTGGTCTGGGCGCTCAATGAGGGTCCTTTCGGGAACGGGACGATTCCGGAACCAGGCAGATGTCCCGGGACGAATACTCCACCGATGGTAGCACCCGCCCGGCGCCAGGCCCGCCGCGTCGTAGCTTGTTGGTATCATTCGGACGCTCACGATGGCCCACAGAAGCCTGGGCACACAGGCGACCGGCCGCTTCGATCCCGATCGAGTGGCCCGGCAATCCAGGAGGAATCGTTCGTGGTTACACAGCAATCCAGCACGGGACTCATGGCGTCGGACGACGTCTCGCCGGACGACCTCGACCAGATGGCGCGGGAACACGTTTGGGCGCATTCCCTGCCCTGGGTCGATGTGGCGGAGAACGACGGCCTGCGGGTCTTCGCACGGGGCGACGGCGCCAAGCTGTGGGACATCCACGGCCGCGAATATATCGACGGCATCTCCGGCCTGTGGGTCGTCAACGCCGGCCACGGTCGCGCCGAAATCGGCGACGCGATGGCCGAGCAGGCGAAGCGGCTGGCCTACGTGTCGGCCGAGGCCTACACCACTGAACCCACCGTTCACCTCGCTCACAAGCTGGCCGAAATCATGCCCGGTGACTTGTCCCGGGTCTACTTCTGTTCCGGTGGGTCCGAGGCGGTCGAGACGGCGCTGAAGATCGCCAAGCAGGTCCAGGCGATGCGGGGCTTCCCGCGCCGCTACAAGATTATTTCACGCCGCGGTTCGTACCATGGGATGACTCACGGCGCGATGAGCCTCACCGCCGTCCGCAACGAAGCCTTTTTCGGGCCGTTCATGTATGGCGTGTCGCACGTGCCGCACCCGAACCAGTACCGCTCCGATTTCGGCCTGGAGGGTGAAGCGGCCGACATCATGGCCGCGAAGTACGTCGAGCAGGAAATCGAGAACCAGGGACCGGAAACGGTCGCCGCCGTAATCGGCGAGCCGATTTCCAGCGCCGCCGGCGTGCATGTGCCATCCGCCACCTACTGGAAGATGCTGCGCGACATTTGTGACCGGCACGGCGTGTTGCTGATCGCCGACGAGGTCATCAACGGCTTCGGGCGCACCGGCAAGATGTTCGCGGTCGAGCACTTCGGGATCGTGCCGGACATCATGACCATCGCCAAGGCGCTGACGTCCGGCTACGCGCCGATGGCGGCCGCCGTCGTGCGGCCAGATGTCTTCGATGTCTTCACCCGTCAGGAAATGATCGGCATGGGCCACCTGCTCACCTTCGGCGGGCACCCGGTTTGCGCCGCGGCCGCGCTGAAGAACCTGGAGATCATCGAGGATGAGAACCTGGTCGAGCGCGGCGCTGACATGGGCGTCTACCTCCGCGACCGCCTTCAGGAGCTGCGGAGCCACCCCACCGTAGCCGAAGTGCGGGGACTGGGCATGCTCAACGCGATCCAGATCACCAGCGACAAGGCGACCAGGGGCAAGTGGAAGAAGGACTCGAAGTTTCCCAAGCGCCTGACCGCGTTGCTGGGGGAGCGCGGCTTCATCACGCGCGTCACCGGCGAGGTGATGCATTTCGCGCCGCCGCTCATCGTCTCCCGCGACCAGATCGACGCGATGGTCACGATCGCCGACGAATGCCTCACGATCGCCGAAAACGAGTTCGCCTCGGACATCACCGCCTGATCGGCGCCCATAACGACAGAACGGCCCGGGTTCAGATGGAGCCTGGGCAGTTTCCTGGTTCGACTTCACGCGCCACTTCCCGGCTCGCTTCGTTTGCGTAGGGCTGCGGAGCTTGCTCCGCCCGTGGTGGGCCATACCAATCAACGTCGTTGGGAACCGCTTGGACGTGGATGCTTGCACGGAGCATCACCTGTCGCCTTTGATACGACGTGACTTCGTACGATGCTGGACGTCTTGCAAGAGGGCGGAGCAAGCTCCGCAACCCTACGCAAATGTGAGATGTTGGTATCAAACTCCTCGGCACATTCGTCTCAACCAGTCGACGCTACCGCCCTTTGCGGGCGTTGAAGCAATCGCGGCAATAGACCGGCCGGTCTCCCCTCGGTACGAACGGCACCTGCGTTTCGGCGCCGCACGCCGCGCAGACCGTGTTGTACCGCTGTTGCGTCACCTTGGATCGACCGCCGGCCGATTGCGACGGGGCGCGGCCACGATTGCGTTCGACAGGCCTCGGCGATTCCCCGAACGACAGCGCGTCGGACCGTTGGTAGAGACTGATCAGGTCCGAGTTCCGGGCCGCCCGCAACGTGCGGCGGCAATCCGGACATTCGCGCGGATCGGTGAGGTCGCGATCGGCGCGAAACTGGCGTTCGGCGGTCGCCAAAAGGAACGGTTCGCCACAGGCCGCGCAGGTGATTTCGTAGGCAGGTTCGGCGCTCATGCGCTGTTTCTCCGATACAATGCCGGCAACTGGTCCCCTCTCGGGAATTGAAAGCGTACCACCAGGCGTCAGACCGCCGGTCGCGCCGTCGACGAGTACAAGTCCTGGATGACGTCTTCGATCGCCGGTTCGTCGAGGCGCATGTCGCGGATAGTCCCGAACGCTCCCATCAACGTCAGCACCTCCGGCGCGCTGCGGCGGTGACGGTCGAACGTCACTTTGACGCGAGGTCCATCCTGGCTGACGAGCGTGACATCGCCGGGGCGACCGGGCTCCGACAGGTCCGCCCGGGCCGCCAGGGCCGAAAGGTCCGGGACATCGTCGAAATCGAGCGTCAGCATCCGCCCGCGAGAGTATTGGGCACGAAGCGCCTCCAAATCTCCATCGTGGACGATGCGCCCGTGATCGATCACGACGATGCGCTTGCACAGCCGTTCGATATCGGCCAGGTCGTGCGTGGTCAACAGGATGGTGACGCCCGATTCCCGGTTGAGTTCGGCAAGGAACTCGCGGATCCGCGTTTTGCCGACGAGGTCGAGCCCGATCGTCGGTTCGTCGAGGTAGAGGATGGGCGGCTCGTGCAGCAGGGCCGCCGCGAGATCGCCGCGCATCCGCTGGCCGAGCGATAGTTGACGCACCGGCGTCTGCCAGAACGGGCCGAGATCCAGCAACGCCGTCGCCCGAGCCAGGTTCTCCGCGAAACGGTCCTCGGGAATTTTGTATATGTATCGCAAAAGTTCGAGCGATTCCGAGAGCGGCAGGTCCCACCAGAGCTGCGTGCGCTGCCCGAAGACGACCCCGATCTTCTGCGCCAGTTGTCGCCGCTCGTTCCAGGGCGTGTGGCCGGCCACGCTGACCTCGCCGCTCGAAGGGACGAGGATGCCAGTCAACATCTTGATCGTGGTCGATTTGCCGGCCCCGTTCGGCCCGATGTAGCCGACGATCTCGCCCGCCGGGATGTCGAACGAGACGGCGTCGACGGCGGTGACCTCCGTTCCGCTGCGATCGGCCAGGCCTCGCAGGGCGCCGAGCATGCCCGTTCGTTGCGTCCGGCGCCAGAATGACTTCTTCAGGTTCCGTGCGGAAATGATGGGGTCAGGCATGGTGGGATCAAACCTTTCACGAATGGCCATATCGTAGGGCTGCCGAGCTTGTCTCGGCCCGTGGTTCGCGTCTGCCGATGGAGACGGGGCCGAGACAAACTCGGCAGCCCTACCACGCCAGGTCGATCGTCAGCTCCCGGTCGAGCGGTAATGGCGGATCGCGAAGCTCCAGCACCTGCCGATGACGACGCAAAAGGCGATCGCAGCGACCGGCGCCGCGAATTGCGCCGCCTGGGGCAGTCCCAATGGGTCGGGCTTGTCCAGGAAATACAGTGACGGGTAGTACGTCATGAACCCGACCGGGATGACCCAGAGGAAGAGGAAGCGCAGGCCCTGCCGGAAGATGTGGAGCGGGTACTGCCCCAGGTCGGACCCGCCGTAGGTCAGCGCGTTGACGGCCTCGATCGAGTTCACCGTCCAGAAACTGATGATCGCCTCGATCGTGAAGACGGCTGCGAAAAGCGCCATGCCGCTCAGGATCACGACCGCCATGTACGCGATTTTCGGTAGCGTCCAGTCGGTCGCCACCGTCGCCATGCCTATCCCCAGCAGCAGGATGCCCTGCCCGAGCAACCCGAAGTGCCGCAACGACACCTCATTAACCATTGCCTGGATGTAGGACGACATCGGCCGCACCAGCGTGCGGTCGAAATTGCCCTCGCGGATGAGGTCGGGCACGGTTTGCACGCCGTTGGCAACCGTGTCACCCAGGCTGAACATCACCATCGACAGCCCGTGGAGGAAGATGACGTCTTCCAGCGTCCAGCCGCCCAGGTCCTCGAAATGCTGGAACAGCGACCAGAGCACGATAATCTCGGCGAAGTTGACGATGAAATTACCGACGATCTGCATCGCGAACGACGACCGGTACTGCATCTGGCCCCGCAGGCGGAGGGCCGCGATCCGCAGCGCGACGCGGATGTCGCTGCCCAATTCGGTCAGGTTACCCACCCTGCACCACCAGTCGCCGTTCGCCCTGCGCCATCAGCCACCGGCACCCGAAGACGAGCAGGACAATCCAGGTCGCCTGGAACCCGAGACCTTCCAGAACCGGGATCTGCCCCAGGTAGATTTCGTTCGGGGTCATGATCACGGCCCGGAACGGCAACGCATTGGCGGCGATTCTGATCGGATCGGGAAGGAAGGCGAGCGGCGCCAGCATTCCTGAGAGCACGTTGATCACCGCGGTGAACATCGCGGCGACGCCCCGATAGTCCAGGACCCAGAACCCGGCGAGGTTCGCCAGGAACCTGAGGCAGAAACTGACGACCACCGCCATGGCAACAGAAACAAGGAACGCCGTTCCCCGCAGCCAGGAAGCGGGCGCCAGCAGGTCGAACACAATGACGCCGATCAGGAACGTCGGAATGCCGCGAATCAGGAAGTGGGCGAGGGCCCGGCCCAGGTCTCGCGACAGCCAGTAGGTGAAGTAGTCGTACGGCTTCAGCAGCTCGGTCACGATCGCGCCGGACTGGATGTTGCGGGTCACCTCCCACCAACCCCACAGGTACACCGTCATCAGCATCGACTGGTTGATCCACACCAACGTGATCGTCTGGTCCCGCGTCCACCCTTGCACTGCTTCGCCGCCGCCCCCCTGCGACTGGTAGAGCGCGAGGAAGACCGAGGCGATCATGACGCCGAACACGCCGTTGGTGAAGATGCCCGCCAGCGTGGCTCCACGGTAAGCGAGCGTTTGGGCGAACGACCTCCGGGCCAGTTCCACGAACAACCTCACCGAACACCTCTTCGCTTTGGACGCACGGATAAAGCCCCGAAACGCGATTGCGCCGGGGTATGCTGGTTCACGCTGTATCGTCCGCCACGCGCGCGTCGCGTTGCGACCTCGGCTCGATAGGACCGGGCCGGGCATAATACACCAGGCTGTATCTTGAGGTCCACCGGACCCATTCTTTCGACGGAGAAATGCCCAGTGGCTGAAATGACCGCAATCCAGATTCCGACGCGCGACCAGATCGCTCTCGAAGATACCTGGGACCTGACCACGATCTATCCCACCGACGACGCCTGGGAAGCGGAGTACGGAACGGTCGCCGCCGGACTGGAGGCCGCTACCGGATTTCGGGGCCGGCTCGGCGAGAGCCCCGCGGCGCTCCTCGAGGCGATGGACGCCATCTTCGGCTTGCAGCTCAGGATCACGCGCCTCGCGGTGTACGCCAGCCTGCGACGCGACGAGGACTCCACCAGCTCCGAAGCCAACGTCCGCTACGAGCGCGCGATCGTCGCCTCGATCCAGGCCGGGGAAGCATTGGCCTTCCTCCAACCGGAAATCCTGGCGTTGCCGGCTGACGTACTGGCCGGCCTGATCGCGGCGCCGGAGCTGGCGACTTACCGGCACATTCTCGAAGATCTCGAACGACGCCGCGCCCACGTCCGCTCCGAAGAAGTCGAGGAAGTGCTCGCCCAGTACGCCGATGTCGCGCGCGCGTCGTCCGAGGCCTTCAATGCCCTGGACAACGCCGATCTCTCGTTTGGCGAGATCGAGGACGAGGGTGGCAACCGGATCGAGCTCTCCAAGGCCCGCTACGGGATGATGATGGAAAGTCCGGTCCGCGACCTTCGACGGCGCGCCTTCGGAACAATGGTCGACGCCTACCGGGACCACGCGCACACCATTGCCTCGCTGCACGGGTCGTCCGTGCGCAAGGACGTGGCGGCGGCGCGCGTGCGTGGCTATGACTCCGCCCTGGACGAAGCGCTGTTCGACGACGCCATGCCCACCTCGGTCTACCACGAGTTGCTGAACGCGGTGCGGGATGCCCAGCCGCTGATCGAGCGGTCGCTGACCCTGCGGAAACGCGCCCTCGGCCTCGACGAACTGGAGCGATTCGACCTCCGCGTGCCGCTCGCCACCGAGTCCCGCCGGACGTATGACTACCGTGATGCCGTGGGGATCGTGCTCGATGGCGTCGGCGCCCTCGGCGATCGCTACGTGAGCGATCTTCGCGTCGGGTTCGATTCGCGCTGGGTCGATGTCCACGAGACGCAGAACAAGCGCTCCGGGGCCTATTCCTGGGGTGTCTACGGCGCGCCGCCGGTGATGTTGATGAACTGGAACGGCACGCAATCCGACGTCTTCACGCTGGCCCACGAAGCTGGCCACGCCATGCACTCGTTCTACGCGAACCAGGCCCAACCCTTCCACACCGCCGGTTACCCGATTTTCCTCGCCGAGATCGCCTCGACCGTGAACGAGGTGCTCCTGACCTGGCATCTGCTTGGAACCGACGAAGGCAAGGAGCCTGCCGGCCGCTTCTCGTTGCTCAACCGCTTCGTGGACGGGTTCGAAGGCACCATCATCAACCAGGCGATGTACGCTGATTTCGAGCTTCGGACGCACACCGCCGCCGAGGCCGGCCAGCCGCTCACCCTGGAGTTCCTCAACGAGCAGTTTGGCGAAGTCCAGACCATCTACTCGCCGGGCGTGGTGGTCAACGCGGACACCGCCCTGCATTGGGCGCGAGTCCCACACTTCTACCGCGCCTACTACGTCTTCCAGTACGCGACCGGGCTCGCCTCGGCAATCAACATCGCCCGCGCGGTGCGTGACGAAGGCGAGCCCGCCCGCAGGCGGTACCTGGAGATGCTCGCCGCCGGTGGGTCCGACTACCCCTTGACGCTGCTCGCGAACACCGGGGTCGACCTCTCGACGTCAGACCCGATCCGCGTCGCCTTCGAGGAGTTCGAACAGGCGATCGCCGAAATGGAGCGGCTCGTCGATGATGGCGTCCTGAACCGCTCTTGACCCGCCCTGGTTCGTGCATCACCCTGGTTGCGACGGGTGATGCATATTTGTTGTCCACGATCAGCGTTGACCAGGTCCGATTCGCCGCTGCGGCGTATCCAGCAGGGCCGAGATTCCTCTGGTCGCTGGCGCCTCGCTTCGCTGCCCGACGGAATGACACAAGGTTGCGCAGCGACACATTGGCGCGGCTTCCGGAAAGGGTGCTACACCCGTTTTGTAGGGGAGGGCTAACGGGCACAACGTGTTGCGCAACGGCACCGACCCTGCCCGTGTATGCCCTCCCGTGTCTGGGCGAACGCACTGATCGTGTTGAAACTCGACCATGCCACTCACGGCGTCTGCGCCCGACACCGCGACGATTCGCGAATTTTGAACCGGGAGCTCAATGATGTCGTGGCAAGCCGCGCGCCGGGTGCGGGACATGAAGACATCGGTCTTTTCGGAGATGAGTGATCTCTCGGTCGCCCACAGCGCCGTCAACCTGGGTCAGGGGTTCCCGGATTTCACGGGGCCGGCGTTCGTGAAGGACGCCGCGAAACGGGCCATCGACCGCGACCTCAACCAGTACGCGCATCCGCACGGCCGGCTGGAGCTGCGCGAGGCGATCGCCGACGATTGGGCCGATCGGTTCGCCCGCGAAGTCGATCCGCAGACCCAAGTGACCGTCACTTCCGGCGCGACCGAAGCAGTCTTCGATGCGATTCTGGCCATCATTGATCCCGGAGACGAAGTCATCACGTTCGAGCCTGCCTACGATTCCTATCCCGCCAGCGTCCAGATGGCTGGCGGCACGATGCGGGCGGTCCGCCTCGATGTGCCGGGCTGGACGTTTTCGCACGACGCCTTGCGGGCCGCCGTGACCGACCGGACGCGGATGATCCTGCTCAACACGCCGCACAACCCGACCGGCAAGGTGTTCAATCGCAACGAGCTTCAAGCCATCGCCGAACTGGCGATCGAGCGGGACCTGGTCGTCGTTACCGACGAGGTCTACGACCGGATCGTCTACGACGGTGCCGTACATGTGCCGATCGCCACGCTGCCCGGCGTGTGGGAGCGCACGCTGACGATCAATTCGACCGGCAAGACGTTTTCGATGACGGGTTGGAAGATCGGCTACGCCGTCGGTCCCGTTCATCTCGTGGGCCCGCTGCGGTCGGTCCATCAGTTCGTGACATTCGCCACGTCGACACCGTTCCAGGCCGCCATGGTTGAGGCGATGGTTGAGGCCCGGAGCAACGGGTATTACGAAACGCTCGCCGCGGAGTATCGGCAGCGCCGCGACACGCTGCGCGACATCCTCGACGGCGCCGGGTTGCCGGTGGAACCGGTTCAGGGTAGCTTCTTCCTGATGGCGTCGTACGCCGGGTTCGGCTTCGAGACCGATGTGGAGTTTTGCCGGTTCCTGATTACCCAGGCAGGCGTCACAACGATTCCACCTTCATCGTTCTACGTAGATCCGGAATCGGCCCCCAGGCTGGTCCGCTTCTGCTTTGCGAAACAGCTTCCGACGCTGATCGAGGCGGGCAACCGGCTGGGTCGCGTCGACCTTCGTGGCCTGCGCATCGCGGCCGATTGATTCGAGACAGGGGAAATGCGTGGTCAATGCAGTGGAACGTGTCGAAGCGAGCGGCGTTGTCGCAATCGTCCGGTTGAACGACTACTCGTCGGCCGTCGATTTGGTCAAGGCGCTGATGCAGGGCGGCATCGATGTCGTCGAATTCACGTACACCAACCCGCGGGCCGGGGCTGCGGTCGAGGAGGTCAAGGCCGCGCTTGGTGATGACGTGCTGGCCGGAGCCGGAACCGTGCTCGATCCGGAAACGTGCCGCGCCGCGATCCTCCAGGGCGCCGACTTCATCGTGACCCCAACCACCAACGTCGAGACCATCCGCCTGAGCCAGAGATACGCGATCCCCACCGTGATCGGCGCCTTCACCCCGACCGAGATCCTGACCGCCTGGGAAGCCGGCGCAACGTTCGTCAAGGTCTTCCCGGCCCGGGCCGTTGGTCCGCAGTACCTCAAGGACGTCAGCGGCCCGTTGCCCCAGCTGCGGTTGATCCCGACTGGCGGCGTGAGCGTCGAGAATGCCGGTGACTTCATCCGGGCCGGGGCCAGGGCGGTGGCGCTGGGCAGCAACCTGGTCGATGAGTCCTCGGTGGCGAACAAGGACTGGGCGACCCTGACCGCTCGTTCGCGGGCCGCGGTCGACGCGGTCAGGGCGGCGCGTACGTCGTAGGCGACAGCATGCGTGCGGGGCTCGTTGACGCCGTTTGTACACTGATGAGAGCGGATTCAAGATTAGAACGTCGAATGCCCGGACCCTCTCGCTCGCCACGCTGTTGTACTACTGGACACAATCAAATGACCGACCAGGAAATTCGTCTGCCGCTGCTGAAGCGACTCGCCGAGCAGGCGATGTCCGATCACGCCTTTCGTATCGCCGCGCGCGACGATCTTGACGCCGCGCTGATCCATTACGGGTACCAGCTCAACGACGCGGAGCTGCCGCTGGTCCACCAATTCCGGGACGCCCTCGCCGAGGCCGGCGTCGATCTGGCCCTGGCTTCCGAGCTGAGCCTGGACATCGACGACGACCTGACCATCGACGATCTGCACAGCATGCAGGCCGCCTTCGGCGATTCCACGAGGTAACACTTGAACGTACCCTGCGACGGCCGTCGCGAGGTATGGCCGATCGAACCCGCCACTCGGAAGGCAGTCATTGCGCGTGAATATCGTCGGTAGTGGGCCAGTGCACGCGGAGTCGGGTTCGTGCTCACGTCCCGAACAAGCGATCACCGGCGTCGCCCAACCCGGGCCGGATGAACCGGTTCGCGTCGAGTTCCCGATCCAGCGCAGCGACGTAGAGGTTGACGTCCGGGTGGTGGCGGTAAACGTTATCGGCGCCTTCCGGCGCCGCGATGATGCCCACGAACTTGATCCAGCTCGCGCCCCACTCCTTGAGCACGCGGATCGCGTCCACCGCCGAGCCTCCCGTCGCCAGCATCGGGTCGAGCACGATCACGAGGTCGTCCGGGCACACCGCCGGTAACTTGTTGTAGTAGCTGACCGGGGCGTGGGTTTCCTCGTCGCGATACATCCCGAGGTGCCAGACCCGGGCGTGGGGCAGCACATCGGCCGCCGCCTCCATCATGCCAAGCCCGGCCCGCAGGATCGGCACCAGGCCGATGTCGATCGTCACCCGGTCGCCAGCGGACGCTTCGAGCGGCGTGTTGAATGGCAGCCTCGTCGTCGGCAGGTCTTGGGTCGCCTCGTAGATCAGCAACGTGGTCAGTTCGCGCGCCAGCTCGCGAAACGTTTTCGTGTCGGTATCGACGTCCGAAAGCAGCATCTTCTTGTGTTTGATCAACGGGTGATCGCTGATGTGGAGCGTCGGCAAATCCGGTTTGCCGTGTCGTTCGTTCATCGAGTTCCCCTAACCGGCCGGGATCAACGGCCCAGAACGCCCAGTTCCCGCAACAGCCCAAATCCGACCTCGGTGGCGCCTTCCGGGACGTATTCGAGGCTGACCCAGCCGTCGTACCCGGAATCGTCGATGATTCGGAACAACCCGGTAAAGTCGACCTCGCCAGTGCCCGGCTGATGGCGGCCCGGCACGTCGGCGATCTGGATGTGGCTGATTTCGCGGCCGTGTTCGGCGATGAACGCGAACGGATCCTCGCCCATCCGGATGGCGTGGTAGATGTCGTATTGCAGTCCAACGTTCCGGGAGTCCAGCGCCGAGATCAGGTCGAGCGCCGATTGCGTGGTCGGCAAGGCGAAATCGGGCACGTCGAACGTGTTGACCGGTTCGATTGTCAACTTCACCCCGATCTGCTCCAGCGCGCCGCCCGCCAGCTCGACGTTTTCGGCCAGCACAGCGAGGGCGAACTCCTGCGTTCCCAACTTGCCGGCCAGGCAGTTGATGCACGGTGGACGCAGAACCGTGGCGTAGTGCATCGCCAGCTTTAACCCTTCGGCGAATTCCTCGCGCCGGGCGGGTTGCGCGGCCACGCCCCGATCACCGGCGGCCCAGTCGCCCGCGGGCAGGTTGATCAGGACGAGGTCGAGCGCGTTTCGCCGGAGCGCCTCTGCGATCACGTCCGGCGCTTCCACGTAGGGAAACAACACCTCGATCCCGGCGAAGCCGGCGGCGGCGGCTCGATCGAAACGTTCCAGCAGCGGATACTCTGTGAAGAGCATCGTGATGTTCGCGGCGAGTTTCGGCATGCGAAATGCGTCCTTTCAACGGGAGTGGTGGGCGATGAACGATGACCTGACCAGCATTCTGCCAGACAACTACACAGCGTGGGAGGGCACGACCAGGCCTTCGTGGGCAGGCCCTGACCGATCCCCGTGCTGACCGCCGCCAACATCGCCAAAGCGTATGGCGCGACGCGGGCCAACGACGATGTGTCGTTCGAGGTCGCGTCCGGCGAGATCGTCGGGTTGGTCGGCGAAAACGGCGCCGGGAAATCGACGCTGCTGTCGATCCTGGCCGGGTTCATCCGGCCAGACGCGGGCGCGCTCGCCGTCGATGGTCGAGCGGTCGCCTTCGCGTCGCCGGCCGATTCGCTGGCGGCCGGGATCGGGTTGGTGCATCAGCACCTGTCGCTCGTGCCGACGTTCACCGTCCGGGAACAACTGGAACTCGCCGGCTGGTCGTCGACTGCGTTGCCGGAGACGCTCGCCAATGACTTTCGTGGGAACGAGATCATCGAACAGCTGTCCATGGGCCGGCGGCAACGGGTGGAAATCGCCCGGGCGTTGATCGTCGAACCAAGGGTACTGCTGCTTGACGAGCCGACCTCGATCCTGGCGCCGTCCGAGGTTGGCGCTTTGTTCGGCTCGCTCCGTCGGTTGCGCGAGTCGGGCATCGCGATCGTGATCGTGACACACAAGCTCCGGGAAGTGATGGCGATGGCCGACCGGATCGTGGTCATGGCGAACGGCAGGACCAACGGCGCCTTCGCGCGGGCCGACGGCGAATGGGCGCCCGACACGGGCGGGGAAATCCTGCGGCGGATGTTCGCCTGGGATGAGGACGGCCTCCCGCCGGACGGCGCCGCTTCGGAAACAACCGTGGCGGATCAGGCAATGGGTCCGCCAGTCCTCCGCGTGTCCGGCCTGAACGCTCCCGCCGGGGACGGTTCTCGCCAGCTCCAGGGCGTCGAGTTCGACCTGGCGTCAGGTTGCATCCACGCAATTGCCGGCATCGCTGGCCAGGGGCAAGCCGAACTCGCCGAGGCGATCGCCGGCTATGGGGCGTGCGATGGCCGGATCAGCCTCGATGGGCTCGATCTCCAGCCGCTCTCCGCCGTCAATCGCGCGGCGCACGGCGTGGCCTTGCTGGTTGACGACCGGCTGGGCGAAGCGGCGATTGGGTCGTTTTCGCTGGCTGAGAACCTGGTCCTGAAACGCCCACGCAAGGCCGGCCTTGGGCGCAACGGATTCTTCCGGCGCCACCTGGTGACGAGTCATGCTCAATCGCTGATCGACGCCTGGGACATCGAGCCGACCGACCCAAACGCCCGGTTGGGCTCTCTCTCAGGGGGCAACATGCAGCGCGTCCTGGCCGCGCGGGAAATCGAACGGGAACCTCGTGTCCTGATCGCGCTCAATCCGGTTCAAGGGCTTGATGTCCAGACCGCCGACCTTCTATGGAGACGGCTTCGGCAGTTGTGCAATCAGGGCGCCACTGTTCTCGTGTTCACATCCGACCTGGATGAGGCGATGGCCCACGGGGACCGGTGCGCCGCCATCTTCGACGGGCGAGTGTCTCCATTCCTGGAGCCCACTTCGGCGGACCGGAGGGCGTTCGCGGCAATGATGGTGAACGGTTGGTGAAATCCCATTTGGCGGGACGTGTCTCGGAAGCCAGCGTCGGGCGGGAACATCCCGCCAGCCGTCTGGCCCCGCCGCTGGAGTCCCTGCTCGCGCTGGGCTGCACGTTCGTGATCTCCGGCTTGGTGTTGCTGTTCACCGGCCACGATCCGGTCGACGCGTTCGGTGAACTGATTACACGAACCCTGTTTCGGACGAGCGGTCTTCAAGAGGTCGTCGTCCGGGCGGTTCCCCTGTTGCTGGCCGGCCTGGCCGTACTTGTGGCGGCCGAGGCCGGGCTCTGGAACATCGGGGTCGACGGCCAGGTGCTGGTCGGCGCCATGGCTGCGGCGGTGGCCGGAAGCTGGCTCGACGCCGGCGGGCGGCCATTGCTGTGGAGTGTCGCGATCGGAATCGGCGCCCTCGGCGGCGTGGCCTGGATGGCTGTCCCGGCCCTCCTCCGGATGCGCTGGGGTATCAACGAAATCGTGACGACGATCATGTTCAACTACCTGGCGATCTCGCTGACGGCCTGGCTCGTCAAGGGTCCGTTCCGCGACGACTCGCTGGTGACGCCCCAAACGCCGATGATACTGCGAGAGTTGCGCTTCGCGTCCCTCGGCGACACCCGGATCCACGTCGGAATCTTTCTTGCCCTGGCGCTGTGGCTGGGGATTGCCGTCTGGTTGCGGCGGTCGGTCGCCGGGTTTGAGCTACGGGCGGTCGGAGCAAGTCCACGCGCCGCGCGTCACGCGATGATTCCGGTCGCCGCCGTGGTCCTCGTCGCGCTGCTGGCGAGCGGGGCCTTGGCAGGAATTGCCGGGGCCAACGACGTATTGTCGACCAAGGGCACGTTCCAGGCCGAGTGGAACCCCGAGTACGGCCTGAGCGCCTTCGCGCTGGTCTTCCTGGCGCGACGCAACGTGTACGCCCTGCTTCCAGCCGCGCTTTTCCTCGGCGTGCTGGCCTACGGCGCAGATGTGATGCCGAGGGCGGCGGACATCCCGCCGGCCTTCTTCTCGCTCTTCGAGGGCATCCTGTTGATGGTTTTCGCCGTGCTTCACTGGCGCCCCTGGTCACGCTGGACGGGCCGTTCCGAATGAACGTCGAAGCCGTCCTCACGGCCCTCCTTTCCGCCGCGATCCTGACTTCGGCGCCGCTGTTGCTCGCGGCGGTCGGCGAGGCGATTTCCCAGCGCGGGGGATTGCTCAACCTCGGCGTCGAAGGTTCGATGCTGGTCTCTTCGCTGGGCGCGTTCTGGCTGACGCTGGAAACGGGTTCGGGCGCCCTCGGCATCCTGCTCGGCGGGGTTATTGGCGTGCTGATCGGTGTCACCTTCGGCGTGCTGGCCACCCTTGGCCGGGCCGACCAGGTTGTGCTGGGGTTGGGCGTGACGCTGGCTGGAACGGGCGGCTCGGCGTTCATCTTTCGCGAACGCTACGGATCGGACCAACCGCTCATCGCCCAGGGAATGGGTCGTCCTTTCGAGGGGCTGCTCGACTGGTTGCCGGTCATCGGTCCCGCCGTCGCCGATCAGCGCTGGTTCATCTACGTCGCCTGGTCATTGGTCATCGTGGCGCACGTCATGGTCACCCGTACGGCATTCGGTCTCCGGATTCGCGCGGCTGGCGAGTTCCCGCTCGGGCTCGAGGCGGTCGGCGGCAACGTGGGCCGCGTCCGCATCGCCGCCGCCGCGATCGGAGGTCTGTTCAGCGGTCTCGGAGGCGCCTGCCTGTCGGTGGTCGAGCTTGGGTTTTTCAGTCCGGGCGTCACGGCGGGAGTCGGCTTCCTGGCCATCGCCGTGGCGATCTTGGGCCGCTGGTCACCTTTGCGCATCCTCGCCTTGTCTTTGCTCTTCGGGCTTCTGACCGGTTTGGACACCGGGTTGCAGATCGCCAGCGTCGGCATCCGGACCGAGTTCCTCAGCATGCTCCCCTACGCCGGGATCATCATCGCCCTCGTAGCCTTTGGACGCGGCGCCCGGATGCCTCGCGCGCTGGGCAAGCCGTGGACCGGGATCAGCGGATCGCGGTAGGCAAGCGTTCGGCAACCTCGTACGATAGCCAATGGCGAGACCCCGTACGGGATTGCTCGCCGGTCGCAATGGCCGTCGAGGTGATCGCAAAGGTATTCCCGAATGCACCGTCGTACACCCCAGCACCTTTCTATGGCGCGCCTTTCGTTCGCGGCGCTCGTCGCCACAATCCTGATCGCGCCTTCGTTCGTCGCCGGGCCGCTCGCGGCCGCGCAGGAGGCGGCGATCGAGCGTGTGGCGATCGTCACGCCCGCGAGCCGGACCAACCAGGGCTGGGACCAACAGGGCGTCGACAACCTCGTCGCGGTCGGCGAAGAGCTTGGGATCGAGGTCGAGGTCGTCGAGGATGCCGGCTACGACGACATAACGCCGGTGCTCAATGCCCTCGCCGACGATGGCGTCGACCTCATCGTCTGTCACGCCTCCGGGTATCAGGCCGTGTGCCCGGAATTCGCCCAGACGTCCGGCGTGCCGGTCGTTGTAATCGAGAATCCCGGCGCCGTGGCGGATGGGCTCGTGGCCGACATTGAAACCCAGGCCCAGGAGGCTGCCTACCTGGCCGGCGTCGTGGCGGGACTGGAAACCACAACCAATACGGTCGCCGTGGTCGTCAGCGGCGAACCGCCAACCTGGAACTACATGACGGCCGGGTTCGCCGAGGGACTGTCCTCGGTCAATCCCGACGCCACCTTGCTTTACCAGGTCATTGGCGAGGCTGCCTACGACGATGCCCCGAACGCCAAGCGCGTGACCGAATCCGTGATTGCGGCGGGCGCCGATATCGTTTTCGGGATGGGCGACGGTGCCTCGTTCGGGATGATCCAGGCCATCAATGAGCACAACCAACGGCTGACGTCGCCCGATGGCACGGTCCGGTTCATCGACGTGATCGGTGACAAGTCGGGGTCCGATGCCGGCGAGCACCTGTTGACCTCCGTGTTGTTCGATTACCGTCCGGCGTACACGCAGCTCATCCAGCAACTCGCCGACGGCGCGTTCGGCGAGGTCTACACGATGGACCTGAAGAACGCGGGCGTACGGTTGCTGGATATGGCGGAGACCGCCGCCCCCGAAACCGTTGCCGAAGTCGAGGCGGCCCAGGCGGCGATCATCGACGGTTCGATCGAGGTTTCCGCGATCGGCAACGCCGACGGTGTGCGCGAGCTGCTCGACGAATTGTTCCCCCGGTAACCCTGTCAACGAGAGGAACGCCAGCATGACGACGTGGCCGCGCATGAACATGGCCTCGGGCCCGGTCGACGTAACCGCGGAAACGCTCCGCGCGATGCAGCGGCCGGTGCTCTACCACTACGACCCCGTCTTCATCGACATCTTCAGCCACACCACCGACTTGCTGAAGCGGGTGTTTCGCACCGACTACGACGTGGTGATCATGCAGGCCGAAGCCATCCTTGGCCTGGAGGCGGCGGTGGCGTCGCTCATATCGCCCGGCGACAAGGTGCTCAACGTCGTCTCCGGCGTTTTCGGCAAGTGGATGGAGGACTTCATCCGCAAGTACCGCGGAGACCCGGTCGAGCTCTCCGTTCCCTACAACGCGGCAGTCGATCCGGACGACGTCCGCCGGGTGCTTCAGACGATCCCGGACATCAGGTTCCTGACGGTCGTGCATTCGGAAACGCCCTCGGGCACCGTCAATGACGTGCGCGAGATTTGCCGGATCGCCCGCGAGTTCGGCGTGATCACGATCGTCGATACCGTCTCGGGATTGGGAAGCGAGCTGCTCAGCCCGGAAGACTGGGCGATCGACGTGGCCGTGGCTGGCCCCCAGAAATGCCTTGGCGGCACCCCTGGCCTCTCGTTGCTTTCGGTGAGTCCGGAAGCCTGGGCGGCGATGGAGGCCCGCCCAGCGCCATTGCGGGCCTCGTTCCTCTCGGTCCTGGACTGGAAGACGACATGGATCGAGCAACGGCGCTTCCCGTACACCCCGTCGGTGATCGAGATCTACGCGCTGGAATCGGTGCTGGAACAGGCGCTGCGGGAAGGCATGAAAGCGTTCGTCGCCCGGCACCAGGCGAGTGCGGCAGCCGCCCGCGCCGCCGTCAAAGCGCTGGGCCTCGAGCTCTGGGCCGAGTCGGAAGAGATCGCCACCGCGTGTTGCACGGCGGTCACCGTGCCCGACGGCGTCACCGATGCGGCAATCATCGACACGATGCGCTCACGGTACGGCGTGATGATCGCCGGCGGGTACGGCGAACTCACCGGGAAGCTGGTGCGGCTCGGGCACATGGGGCAGGCGGCGCACCCGACATCGATCATTGCCCAGGTCGGCATCTTCGAGCGGGCGTTGCTCGACCTCGGCGTGGCGTTTCCGCCCGGAGTCGGGGTCGGCGCCGCGATCGAGAGCTTTGCCGGCTGGGACGACGCCGCGGGCATTCACCCCATTTAGGGCAATCGCCGCCATTCCGTCGCCAGGTCGCGAAGCGCCCGGAGGCGATCCTCGTGGGCCGGCACGCGGATCGTCACCATCACCTCATCCGCGTTCGCTTCGTGCGCGAGGGTTTGGATGTCCGCCGCGACAGTCGGGGCATCGCCGACGAACGTGTTGGCCATGAACTGTGATATCTGCATCCGCTGCAGCTCGCCGAGCGGGTTCGCCAGCGCCTCGTCGAGCGTCGGCAACGGTCGTTGCTGGCCGGTGATCAGCTGGTAGGTGGCGATCTCCACCACCTTGAGCAGCTGGGCCGCGTGCTCCATCGTTTCGCCGATTACGACGGAGCACGCCAGGATGCCGTAGGGTCGGTCGTACCAGTTGGACGACTGGAATCCTTCCCGATACGTCTGAAGCGCCGGCGCCGCCGCCGACCGGTTGATGTGCGAGGCGAAGGAAAAACCGAGTCCGACCTGCGCCGCGAGGTGCCCGCTGAAACCGCTCGAACCCAGCAGGAACACGGGCGGAAGATCGATGTCCGCCGGGATCGCCACGATCGACCTGGTGGACGTGGCGTCTCGCTGGCTGTCGTAACCCAGTAGCTCCATCAGGCGCTCGGGGTAATCGTCCGCTTGCAGAGCTTCCGGCGTACGTCGAAGGGCCAGGGCGGTGCGCTGGTCCGTGCCGGGGGCCCGGCCCAGGCCAAGGTCGATCCGGCCTGGATAGAGCGCGTTCAGGAGCTTGAAGACTTCCGCGATCTTGAGCGGGGCGTGGTTCGGCAGCATCACGCCGCCCGAGCCGACCCGGATCGTGGACGTGACCGCTGCCACGTGCTGGATCATCACCTCCGGCGCGGCGGTCGCCAGGGCGCGGCTGTTGTGGTGTTCGGCAAACCAGTACCGCCGATACCCCAACGACTCCGCCGCCTGGGCCAGCGCTACGGATTCGGCGACGGCGCCGGCGGAATTGACGCCGGACTGCATCGGAACGAGATCGAGAACCGAAAGGGGAACGGCGTTCATGCGCGAAGCCTTGTGGTATCTGGGTTAATTCCAGGGCCAGTCGAATCAGGACGCGTTCGACTGCCCGGACTCTTTCAACCGGACATCATCCAGCAGCTGCTTCCCAAGCAGGAAACCGGTGAAGGGCGGGATCGATTCGACGAAGGAAAGAATCGTGCGTCTGATCGGCCAGCGCTCCTGGAAGTGGGTGATGAGCAGCAGCGCGGCGAAGACGATGAACAACATCCCGTGAATCGGACCCATCAGGGAAACGCCCGCCTCGTTGTCGAATCCGTATTTCAGGACCATGCCCAGCAGGAGACCGAGCCACGAGACGGCCTCCGCAAACGCGACGATCATCAGGGCCTTGAGCGCATTCACGTAATCAACCTGCTTTCCGAGATCCAACCGGAACCTGGAGCGACCGCCGACAATGAGCGTGACCGTCAACATTGACCATAGCACCCGACACGTTCCGGACGATCGGCAATTGGCGCAGCTGCGGCGCCCTTGCCGGATTGGACATGCGGCGCACGCAAAAACAGCCGGCCCCGTGAGGGGCCGGCTGTTCCAGATTGCGGTCCTACTGGTCCAGCAGGCGAATCTGCTCGGCGCGCGGACCCTTCGGGCCCTCACCAAGTCGGAATTCGATGTGATCGCCCTGGTAGACGCGGGCACCGTTCAGCGCGGACTGATGGAAGAACACATCGGCTCCGCCATTGTCCTGCTTGATGAAACCGAAGCCCTTGAGATCGTCGAAACGATCCACAACGCCCGAAACGAGCGGCAGGGACGACGGGTCGATGTCTGATTCGAAACCGCCACGTCGGCCGCCGCCATCCGGCGCGCGCTGCGGGCGCGGGTTCGGGTTGGACTCCAGAACCGTCACGGAATCAGCAGCCGGTCCCTTGGGACCCATGCCTACGGTGAACTCGACGCGGTCGCCCTCGCCGACAGTCTGATATCCGACGGCGGAACGGTGAACGAAGAGATCCTCTTCGCCGCCATCACGCTCAATAAAACCGAATCCCTTTTCAGGGTTGTACCACTTGACTGTTCCCGTAGGCATCGTGCTGTGCTTCCTCGTGTTGCCTGATTGTCGGCGCACCAAATCGACTCTGTAAATCCCGACAAACTCAGTTTGCGCGGAGTGCATGATCAACGTAACACGCACGACACCGGTTGTCCACTTTTCCAGGATTCGCAATTGCCGAGCCGCCGGCGTTCGCCTCCCGGTCTATCGGCGGCACGCGGCCAGGCCGGCAGGCGCTGGATCTGCCGGACAATAAACCGTTCCTGGCCCTCATCCGCAGGTGAACGCCCTCGCCCGAATTTTCTCGA
The DNA here is from genome assembly GCA_041743205.1 of Thermomicrobiales bacterium. Classification (GTDB taxonomy): domain Bacteria; phylum Chloroflexota; class Chloroflexia; order Thermomicrobiales; family UBA6265; genus JACCYX01. The sequence continues at coordinate 38,968 of JBGTNF010000149.1, forward strand.
TCACCTTCGTCTTGGCGTCAGCGTAGTGCTGAACATTTTCCCGGCCACGCGTCTCCAGCTCCAGCTTGGTCCGTTCGCAGAGCTAACGGTCGGCCGGGTTCTCACAAAGCCAGTCCCGGAAGGAGCGGTGACCTTCGATTTCCCCGGATCCGTGGGACCGGACGTGGAGGTTGACGTCGGTATCCGGACCCTTGAACACCCGGTGCGCTTCGGCGCCGTGGAATGGTGAATCCTCGGTGTCAGCCGGTTCGCTGGTGCGCAGGACGTACCCCGCCGCCTCGAGGTCCGGCGCCAAGGCGTCGTCGTCAGCGCAATCGATGACGACGAGCATGATGTCGATGATTGGCTTGGCGGCGAGTCCGGGCACGGACGTGGACCCGATGTGTTTGATCGACAAGGCACGCGATCCGATCGTGGGCGCGTTGACGAGCAAACGTCCAAAAGGGGTCATCGGTGACACGGCGTGGGTCCCTAGCGAAAGTTGGAAGGCAGTCGGCCATGATACCGAACGAGAGCCGGGCCCGGCAGGTCCGCCAGCGCCGCCAGGGCCGCCAGTTCGGCGTATGAGTTTGGTGCCTGGCACGACATATCCCCTTGGACTCAAAAATGGCAGCGAATCTGCAACGGCGGTCGGGGCGGAAGTGGGGCTGGCTCGGACGCGAAGGCCTAGAGCGGTTCTCATGATGGTTGCTCGTCCGGCTCGGGGAGGGGAAAGCCGCAATGGTCGTAGTAGCCCCGGATGTCGGCGGTCGTGATCCGGTCCAGCCCCGTCCCGATCGCCGTCAGCACCGTCTCGTACGAGCGAGCCGCCGCCCCGCGCAGATGCGTCTTGAGCTTGCTGAAGGCGAGCTCGATCGGGTTGAAGTCCGGCGAGTAGGGCGGGAGGTAGCGCAGGTGACACCCGGCCCCCTCGATCACTGGCCGCACGTCGGCGTTGCGGTGGACGGCGAGGTTGTCGAGGACGACCGTCGTGCCCGGCGCCAGGGTCGGGACCAGCCACTCCCGGAGCCATTTCACGAACAGATCACTGGTCACGGCGCCTTCGAAGACGCAGGGGGCGTGCGTGCCGGTGGGGCCGAGTGCGACGAGGCAGGTGATGTTCGGGCCGTGATTGCGGGGCACCGCGCCGATCACCCGTTCTCCACGTGGAGCCCGGCCGCGGGCGCGGGTCATGACGGTCTGGGTGCTGGTTTCATCGAGAAACACGACGGTCTCGGCATCGACGTCGGCCATGTCGTCCCGCCAGGCGGCGCGGGCGGTCTCGTCGCGTTCGGTGGCGATCAGCGTCTTTTTTTGAGCGGCAGCCCGAGCCGGAGCAGCGCCCGGCTCATCGTCGAGAGGCCAACGGCGACGTGGCCGGCGGCGGACCACTGGGCGCAGTGCTCGGCGAGGGTGGCGTCGGGCGTGGCGGCCACCTGGGCCCGAAGCGCCGGTTCGTCGTCCGGGGTGATCTTGCGCGGACCGCCGGTCGAGACGCCGGGAGTGAGCGAGACCCCGGCGGCCTGTTTGGCCTTCCAGCGCCCGAGGCTGCTGGGACTGACGCCGGTGGTGCGCGCGATCTCGGCCGCCGCCAAGCCCGACGCCCAGGCCTGCAGCAGTCGTTCACGGAGATCGCGGGAGTAGCCTCGTGCCATGCGCGAACTGTGCCACACCGTCAATCAACCTGACAACCGCTCTAGT
>JBGTNF010000150.1:0-7442 GCA_041743205.1 Thermomicrobiales bacterium
CACGTTCGGGTCGCTGGAAAGCATCCTCGAACGCCAGTCCGAGGTTACGCCCACGCGCGCCCGCAACGCGCTCGCCGAGCACGGCGCCGCGGCCCCGAAGAGCAAGCACCTGGCGACGATCGTGCGCGACCTGCCGATCGAGATCGACCTGGAGGAAGCGCGGGTCGGTCGCCACGACCGCGAGGAGGTCGCCGAACTCTTCCGGGAGCTGGAGTTCCGGTCCTTTCTGAACAGGTTGCCGGAATCCATCCTCGCCGAAAGCACTGCGCCCAATGCGGTGGTCACGGAACCAGCCCAACCGTCGGTGCAAACGATCGTTGACACGGTCGACAAGCTGGCACACCTGATCGAGCGAATCCAGGCGACGAAAACGATAGCGGTCGACGTCGAAACCACCGCCACGAACCCGCTCGTGGCTCGGCTGGTCGGCATCGCAATCGCCGTCACTGAATACGAATCGTTCTACGTGCCGGTCGGCCACAACGAAGGGCAACAGCTCGATATCGATGCGGTTCGCGAGGCGCTGGACCCGGTCATCGCCGACCCGGACGTGGCGGTCTACACCCATCACGGCAAGTACGACTTCCACGTCCTGACCCGGCATGGCTACGCCCCGCGGCGAATCACGTTCGACACGATGATTGCCGCCTACGTGCTCGGCGATCACTCGATCCGGCTCAAGGACCTCGCCTTCAACCGGCTCGGGGTGGAGATGACCGAGATCAGCGAGCTGATCGGCACGGGCAAGAACCAGGCCACGATGGACACCGTCGCCATCGACCTGGCCGCGCCGTACGCCTGCGGGGACGTGGAGTCGACCTTCAGGCTGGTGGCGCCGTTGAAGGCGCAGATCGTCGAGCGGGATCAGCTCGACCTGCTGGAATCGATCGAATTCCCGTTGATCTCGGTCCTGCTGGAGATGGAAGGAACGGGCGTCGCGATCGACTCCGAGGAGTTGGCCGAATTCTCGGTCGAGCTCGGCGACCGGATCGCCACGCTCAAGGCGGAGGTGGACACGCTGGCCGGTTCGCCGATCAACCTGGGTTCCAACAAGCAACTCGCGACGGTGCTGTTCGAAACGCTCGGCCTGCAATCCGGGCGGAAAACGAAAACCGGCTACTCGGTCGATTCGGACGTGCTGGAAAGCTTGCGCGACGAGCACCCGCTGATTCCCCTCATCCTTGAGTACCGGACGCTCTCCAAGCTGAAATCAACGTATGTCGATTCGTTGCCGAACGAAGTCAACCCGGAGACCGGGCGCGTCCACACCTCGTTCAACCAAACGATCGCCGCCACGGGACGCCTCTCGTCGGTCAATCCCAATCTCCAGAATATCCCGATCCGAACCGACATCGGCCGCCGGGTACGGCGCTCGTTCGTGGCCGACCACCGCAAGGACCACGGCCTCTTCGCAGACGCCATCCTGCTGGCCGCCGACTATTCGCAAATGGAACTCCGCATCCTCGCCCACATGAGCGGCGAGCCGTTCCTGATCGATGCTTTCACGAACGGTGAGGACATCCACCGCGCCACCGCCGCCCTGGTCAGCGGGGTCGAGGTCGACGACGTGACGTCCGACCAGCGGCGGATTGCCAAAATGGTCAACTTCGGGATCCTTTACGGGATGCAGGCGTTTGGATTGTCACGCAGTACGGGGATGCCCCGGGCCGAATCACAGGCCTTCATCACCGCTTACTGGGAGCGGCTGCCGAAGGTCAAGGAATTCTTCGACACACTGATCGAAAAGGGTGGACAGGACGGGTACGTGAGCACCATCCGCGGGCGACGGCGCTACCTGCCGGAAATCTCCTCGTCGAACGGCGCCCGGCGGCAAGGCGCGCAACGGATGGCCATGAACATGCCGATCCAGGGCACCCAGGCCGACATCATCAAGCAGGCGATGCTCAACCTCGATATCCAGCTGGCCGAGCGGTCGTTGCCGGCGCGGATGATCCTGCAGGTGCACGACGAACTCGTGCTGGAAGTATCCGAAGCACGGCTGGCGGACACCGCCGCGCTGGTCAAGGAAACGATGGAAACGGCGTTCCAGCTCGACGTGCCGACCGTCGTTGAAATGCGCACGGGCCAGAACTGGGAAGACATGAAGGATTACCTGCTGTCATCCTCTGAATCGTGAGTCGTTGGGCGAAACGGCTCGGATTCTTTCGCCGATTCGTCACATCTGTTTCTTGTACGGCTGCGGAGCTTGCTCCGCCCGTGCTCCGCGAAGACTTGCAGCCGCATTTCAAGTCTTTGGGCAAGTCAACCCATATCCACGACGGGCGGAGCAAGCTCCGCAGCCGTACAAGGCCTTGAGGCGGGAGGCGTCGGCGACACAAAAGTAAACTTCTGCGGCGAACCTAGCGCTCCGGGTCCAGTTGTGGGGGCCGGTTCACGGCGCGTACAATGAAACGACCGCTCGAGAAGCGGTCTATTGGTGTGTCCACCATCGCTCCAGGAGTAATGCGTTCGTGCCTACCTATGCGTATCGCTGCACGGCTTGTTCGCACGAGTTCGACATCTTCCAGAAATTCACCGACGCGGCGTTGACCGACTGCCCCGAATGCGGCAGCCCGTTGCGCAAAGTCTTCCAACCGGTTGGCATCGTGTTCAAGGGGTCCGGCTGGTATATCAACGACAGCCGTCCGGCCGAGAAGGAAAGCACGGCCAAGGTCGAGGCGACCCCAGCCAAGGATGGCGCCGCCCCGGCCAAGGACAACGGGTCCGCGAAGGACGGTTCGTCCAAGACGGCGCCAGCGTCGTCCGACTCGGGCAAGGCGGAATCCCCGGCCACGGCGAAGGCCGCTGCCGATTAAGGTTGAGAGGTCGCCGATGAACGCTTGGGCGCGGGTTCGAGCCATTCCACAAGCAGGTAGGTCGTCAGGTGGGTCCCTCTCCCGACGCGACGTGCCTTGCTCGTGTAGGCAGGGGCAGGGCTGACCCTGCCATCGGCGAGAACATCGGCCAAGCGCCGCCCTCCCCGACCGAACGAACGACCTCCCGCACGCAGGCGTCAAAGGCAGCCCCGATCCATGACCGAATCAACGCTTCGACCAACCCACGAGCCGGCCCTTCGCATCCACAACACGCGAACTCGATCCAAGGAACCGTTCACGTCCATCGTGCCCGGCAAGATCGGGATGTACGTCTGCGGCGTCACGGTTTACGACTCGGCCCACATCGGGCACGGCATGTCGTCGATCGTGTTCGACACGATTCGTCGATACCTTCTGCACGTTGGGTACAACATCCGCTACGCCCAGAACTTCACGGATGTCGACGACAAGATCATCAATCGCGCGGCCGCCGAAGGCATCTCGCCTGACGAGCTGACCGAGCGCATCATCGCCGAGTGGGATGAGGAAATCGGCGCCTTCAACGTACTCCCGGCGACAGTTGCTCCACGGGCGACGCAAGAGATTCCCGAAATCCTCGCCATGATCGAAGGGCTGATCGAGAAAGGGCACGCCTACGAAGCGGACGGCGATGTCTACTTTCGGGTGCGCTCGTTCCCCGACTACGGGAAACTCTCCGGCCGTGACGTCGATGAACTCGCCTCCGGAACCCGGATCGCGATAAGCGACCTCAAGCACGACCCGCTCGATTTCGTGCTCTGGAAATCTTCGAAACCCGGCGAACCAGCCTGGCCCAGCCCTTGGGGACCCGGTCGACCCGGCTGGCACATCGAATGCTCGGCGATGTGCACCCATCACCTCGATGGCGTGGTCGATATCCACGGCGGCGGGAGGGACCTGATCTTTCCCCACCATGAGAACGAAGTCGCACAGTCGGAAGCGTTTTCGGGCGAGGCGCCGTTCGCCCGGTTCTGGCTGCACAACGGCATGCTCCAGCTCAACGGCGAGAAGATGTCCAAATCGCTGGGCAACGTGGTATCGCTGAAATCATTGATCGAGCGGGAAATGCAGGGGCCCTTCCGATTGCAGGTGCTGCAGACACACTACCGGGCGCCGCTCAACTACACCGAGGCGGGTCTTGCCGCGGCGGCGAGCGGTCTGGACCGGATCATCGCCGCGGCCCGGGCCGAACCGGCCGCGACGGCCGAAAACCAGCTCGTCAACGGCGAAAGCCTGGTCGTACTCGCGGACGAGACGGAACGGCGTTTCCACGACGCGATGCGGGACGACTTCGACACGCCGACGGCGATCGCGTCCCTTTTCGAACTGGCGCGGGCGATCAACCGTTTGCGCTCACAATCCGGCGGGACCGACCAGTTCCGGTCGGCCCAGCGCACGCTGACGGAATTGGCCGGCATCGTAGGCCTGAACCTGGCCGCGCATGTCGACGAGCCGTCGGGCGAGGCCAGTCCGTTCATCGACCTTCTGATCGAGGTCCGCGCCCATCTCCGCCAGGCGAAACAGTGGGACGCCGCCGATCGGGTCCGCATCGGCCTGCAGGAACGTGGCATCGCTCTCGAGGACAACCCATCCGGCACCACCTGGAAGAAGATCTGACCATGTCCGCTATCTCGCTCCGCGGCCCCTCAGGGCCGAATCGCTCCAATCGTGGCCAAACCGAACCAGGACGTGGTCCACGTCCGGAACGGCCGTCCCGCGATCCGCGCAAGAACCCGGCTGGCCCCCGTCCGCCACGGGAGGCCCAGCGTCCGCCGCGGCAACGGTCGGGCGGCGGAGACAAGCCGGGTGGACGCGGCTCACGACGGGGCGGCGAGACACCGTTCACGATCAAGGGCGAGCTGCTGTTCGGGCGCAACGCGATCCTGGAATCGCTGGGGGCGGAGCGGCGGAAACCAACCCGGCTTTGGGTGGCCGAAGGGCTGCGCGAGGATGAGCGGATCGACCAAATCATGGAGCTGGCGCGGGCGAGCGAAGTCCTGATCGAAACGGTGCCGCGCACCATGCTCGACGACCAGCTCCCCGAGGTGAACCACCAGGGAGTGTTGCTGGAATCGGGCAACTACCCGTACGCCGATCTGGCGGACGTGATCGACCGCGAGGGCACTGTCCTGGTGCTGGACCACCTGCAGGACCCCCAGAACTTCGGGACGCTGCTGCGCTCGGCGGAAGCCGCCGGCGTGGCCGGGGTGATCATCCCCACCGACCGCTCGGCGGAAATTTCCCCCACGGTCGTCAACGCCTCCTCCGGGGCCGTCGAGCACCTCGCCATCGCAACCGTGCCGAACCTGGGCAACGCGCTCGAAAAGCTCGAGGCATCCGGCCGCTGGATCGTCGGTCTCGACGGCGGACCTGGATCCCAGGACCTGTTCACCACTGACGTGCCGACGCCCGCGGTGCTGGTCGTCGGTTCCGAAGGACCTGGGCTAACGGCGAACATCCGCAAACGATGCCAGTTGATCGTTTCGCTACCGATGCGTGGCCAGGTCGAATCCCTCAACGCCGCCACAGCCGGATCGATTGTCCTCTTCGACCTCATGCGGCGCGAACAGGCCGATCCGGACGGCGATTAGTCCATCACCACCGTGCATCGATTTTGCCGATTCGTAGGGCTGCGGAGCTTGTGTCCGCCCGTGTTGCGCCGCCCCGTCGGTTCCCTCACCATCTGGACCTTGGCAAACCGGCGTTCACCGCTCGCCTCCATCCGGGCGGACACATCCTCGACTGGATCCGGGCCGAGGAGATTCGATTCGCGGTCGAATCAGGTCCGTCCCTACTCATCGGGCCGTGTCTGGTTACACCCACACATCGAACGTTCTCCCAACCCCAGGGCTTATGCGTGAGGGGATGAACGGGAACTCCTTTGAGAAGATGAACGTGTTCGACGCGTTTGTCCCCGCCAAAGGAGCCCCGCATGCAGTCTACGGTATCCGTCCCCGCGGTCGTGGTGTCGCCTCCGAGCCTGGCCGCCGCCTTGGCCGACGTCCCCGACCCGCGCCGGGCGGCGAGTGTGCGGTACTCCTTGGCCGCCATTCTCACGTTGGCGGTCAGCGCGATCCCCGCCAATCACCGGTCGGTCCTGGCGATCGCGGCGTGGGGCGCTCGGCAGTCCCCTGATCAGCTCCGGACGCTCGGGTTCGCCGATGGTCGAACGCCGCGCCAGTCCACCATCCAACGGCTGTTCTGCAAGCTCGATGGCGCGGCCCTGGCCCAAACCCTGACGCAGTGGTTCGCCCCGGGCGCCAAGCCGGGGAAGGATGCCGCCCCCCAAGGGGTGGCGATCGACGGCAAGGCCCAGCGCGGCCGGCTGCAGTTTCCGACCGATGGGGGGCCGGTCCATGCGTTGAGCGCGTTCTGCCATGACCAAGGCATTGTGCTCGCCCACGAGCCGGTGACGTCGACGGCGGACAAGACCGAGGCGGAACTGACCGTGGCCCCGACGCTGCTCGCGCGGGTGGATTGGCCGGGCCGCGTCCTGACGGGCGACGCCTTGTTCTGCCAACGCACGCTTTGCCAGCAGGTGCGGGCCGCGGGCGGGGATGACCTCTTGCTCGTCAAGGAAAACCAGCCCGCGCTGTATCAGGACATCCAGCTCCTGTTCGATCCGCCAGCGGGCATCGCCTGGCGGCCGTTGACGGACCGGCGCACCACCCGCACGATCGATACCGGGCACGGGCGGCGTCCGGAAATTCGGGAACTCACGGCCTCGACTGACTTGACCGCCTACCTGCAGTGGCCGGGGGTGGCTCAGGTCTTTCGGATCAAACGCACCTGGCGCGTGCATGGCCAACCGAAGCGGGCCCGCCACTACGGCATCACCAGCCTGTCGCCTGAGCGAAGCGCTCCGGATCGCCTCCTGGCGCGCAAACGCGGGCATTGGGCCATCGAGCACCGGCTGCATTGGCGCAAGGACGTCACGTTCGGTGAAGACGCCAGCCTGATTCACGCTGGGCAGGGGCCGACGGTGATGGCGCTGCTGCGCGACGCCGCGATCAGTCTGCTCCACCACCACGGCGTGCGGCAGGTCGCCGCTCGGCTCCGCGCCCACAGCCAGCAACCAGACGCCGCCATCGCGCTCGTCGTCGGTCCCCTCGTCGCTCACGCATACAGCGGTTCTCCAATGAGTTGGGCCGGAATCGGATAGCCGCAGTGGGCGAACCAACCTGGGGTATCCGCCGCTGCAATGGTGGCCAGCCCGGCCGTGATGGCCGGGTCGAGGTCGTCGCGGGTGCGGGCGCCGATTCGGCGCAGCGCTGTCTTGAGCTTGCTGAAGGCCTGTTCGATCGGCGTGAAGTCGGGCGAGTACGGGGGCAGCCAGAGGAGTTGGCAGCCCCGATCCTCGATCAGGCGCTGCGCATCGTCGCTCTTGTGGACGCTGAGGTTGTCCCAGACCACGACGTGCCCGGGACGTAAGGACGGCGCGAGCACCTGGGCGACGAAGGCGTCGAAGGCGCACCGCTCCAGCGCCCCTTCCACGGTCATCGCCGCGGTGATGCCCTCCAGGCCCATCGCCGCCACCAGCGTCGTGTTCTTGCCATGGTTGCGGGGAACGACCCCCACCACCCGCTC
>JBGTNF010000151.1:0-4611 GCA_041743205.1 Thermomicrobiales bacterium
CCACCAGCCGCAGGCCCGGCCGCGCGGCGGTGGCCAGCGCCAGCCCGGAACCGCTGAGCAGCAGGAGGCGGCGTCGGGACATCTGCGGATCGGCCCGGGCGATCAGCGGGTGAAACCACCGTTCACCGGAGTTGGAGGGAGAGGTCATGGAGAAGCGCCCTTTCGCGGGGAACCTGGATCATCGGCGGCGTCGCCATTTTCCAGTACGTTCTCATGGTAGCCGCGGATGCTGGGGAAAAGGTGAAAGGGGTGCGGAGGGAGTATCACGAAAGTGTGTCCCGTTCCTGGAGCCAGGTCATTGCCTGAACCAAGTACCCTTGGAGTCGAACCGGACGTCTCCTGAGCGCCCCTGATCCATATCGAAAGCGCGACCATGCACGCCAAGGGCCACCATCACGAACCGCTCCCCCCGCCGACCGCCGAAGGGACGGAAGGCTATCTCGAACGAGTCGTCGAGGCGCTGGGCGATACGCCGGAAACGGTGATCGCCCTGCAGTTCCTCCGCGAGGGGGCCTGCGACATCCTCTGCGTCGGCGACCCCGCCGATTTCGAGGGTATCATCATCCAGTTGCTGGCGATGCCGGCCGAGCCGATGGCCTTCGGCAACAGCGCCGAGGCGATCGCCAATCTCATTCCCCATCTCGCGGGATGGTCGTGCCTCAATGTGCCGGCTCACCTCGCAGAGGACCTGATCGAACCGGTCGCCTCCGCATCAGGTGCGGACAACGTGCGGATGCGGGATGATATCTACTTTGTCTTGCGACGTTCGGCGCCCTCTCCCGCACTGTCGACGGCCCGTCTCTTGACGCCCGCTGATCGCGCTCTGGTCGAGGCGGCTCCGGAGGACCTGATCGGTGGCGACAGCGAACGATTGCTGGTCACCATCGAGGATGGGCACGTGGCTGGCTCGATCGAGGACGATATTCTGGTGGCGCTGGCGCACACGTTTGCGACCAGTTCCAAACATGCCGACATCGGCGTTGTCACGCATCCCAATTGGCGGGGACTGGGCCACGCCACGGCAGTGTCGTCGCTCGTAGCCCAGGCGATCCAGGACGACGGCCGGACTCCTGTCTGGAGTTGCGGCGGCCCCAATATCGCCTCGCTGAAAACCGCCGCCCGCATCGGCTTCCAGGAAGTGGCGCGGCGGGTTTACCTCATTCCCGAATTCGATGAATCGGACGATACGTCGTCGTGACCGACGCATCTTCACCGGAACAACGCCTGTCGATCTGGGACAGGGAACACCTGCCGATCACGACCGGCTCGATCCTGGCCTTCACCATCGTCGCCTTCCAGGGGCTGGCCCTGGCGACGATCGCGCCGGTGCTCTCCGAGGACATCGGCGGCCGCAATCTCTACGGCTGGATCTTCAGCGCGTTCCTCCTGCCGCAGATCGTCGGCACGGTCTACGCCGGACGCGAGGTGGACCGACATTCCCCGGCCAGGGTCTTCCTCATCCACCTCGCCTTCTTCGCCGTCGGCTGCGTGATCGCGGGCGCCGCGCCGTCGATCTACTGGCTCTTCCTGGGCCGGGCGATCCAGGGGTTCGGCGCCGGCGGCATCTCCTCCTGCGTCTATGCGGTGATCAGCAACGCCTACGAGGATCGCCTGCGGCCCGCGATCCTGGCCGCGACCTCGGCGGCCTGGGTGGTGCCCTCGCTGATCGGTCCAGCTATCGCCGGGTTCGTCGCCGAGCAGTGGAGCTGGCGCTGGGCCTTCTTCGGGCTGGTGCCGATCCTGATCGTGATCGCCCCGTTGACGCTGCCGTCGTACCGGCGGATCGCCCCGAACAACCTGGCCGCCGCATCCGACCGTCGCCTGCAGTACGCCATCGTGCTCGCCATCGCGACCGGCCTGTTCCTGGCGGGGCTCGAAATCCGGCCCTGGTGGCTTGGCGTGGTGGTGGCCGCGATCGGGCTGGCCGGCCTGGCCCCGATGCTGGTGCGGCTGCTGCCGGAGGGGGCGTTCCGGGCACGGCCGGTGATGCCGGCGGCGATCGTCGCCCGGGGGCTTGGCTTCGGCGGCTTTGCGGTAGTCGAGACCTACCTCATCTTCTCGCTCAAGGATTTCGGCGGCGTCTCGGCCACTCGCGCCGGGTTGATCCTGACCCTGACCTCGCTGCTGTGGACGGCTGGTTCGTGGATCCAGTCCCGCTGGGATCGCGCCGGCGGGTCCAGGCAACGGCCCTACCGGCTGGTGACCGGGTTCTCGCTTCTGTTCGCCGCTACGCTCGGCATCTTCCTCTGCGTCGCGCTCTTCCAGGACATCTGGCTGTGGGTCGGCCTCGTCGGCTGGGGCTTGGCCGGATTCGGGATTGGCTTGGCCTACCCGACCGCCGTCTCGATCGCCTTCGCCAACACGCCGGAGGGCAGTGAGGGAGCCGTGTCGTCCTCGATGCTGCTGGTCGACCTCTTCGCGTTCTCGATCGGGGTCGGGTTGGGGGGAGTGCTGCTGGCGGTCGCCGAAACCGGCGGCTGGTCGACCGAATCCGGCGCCGCCCTGGCGATGAGTCTCGGCGTGGGCATGGTCTTCCTCGCCGCCCTCGCCGGCTGGCGCACGAGACAGCCTGTTGGCGGCACAACTCCAAACTATCCACGTTCACCCGCTTTGTCGGGGCGGTCCAGCGGGCAACAAGCCTCAGCCCATTGTGGAACACGGATTTCGTAGGGGCGGACCTGATTCGACCGCGAATCGGATTTGGCCAACCATGTACTTGTCGAATCTGTTGTCCGCCCGAATAGGGATGAAGGGCACCGCCCGGTTTGCCTACATCCGGGCGGACACACCATCGACAGGAACCGGGTGGCGCAAGCTGTCTACTCCGGTCGATGGAGGTACCGCCCCTACGACGGTTGGGAATATCCGCCACCCTCCAAACGAGCCACTACGCCACGGCAAAAACCGCTTACGCCACCCCGGCGGTGGGCACGAAGCCCTCGCCCGGCACGTAGTTCGGCGACTGGTGCCGGAAGTAGGTGTTGTAGACGTCGCAGTAGCGCCCGCCCTTCGCCATCAGCGACGCGTGCGTGCCTTCCTCGACGATGTCGCCCTGGTCGAGCACGATGATCCGGTCGGCGTGTTCGATCGTCGAGAGCCGGTGGGCGATCACGATCGAAGTCCGGTCGGCCAGCACCACGTCCAGGCCCTCCTGGATTTGCGCCTCGGTCAGCGGGTCGACGCTTGCCGTCGCCTCGTCGAGGATCACGATCGCCGGGTCCTGGATCAGGATCCGCGCCAGCGCCACCAGTTGCCGCTGGCCCATCGAGAGCGACCGTCCGTACTCCCCAACGGCCGTTTGCAGCCCGTCCGGCAGCAGTTCGACCCAGTCGCCCTGACCCACGGCCTGGGCCGCTGTCAGCACCTCGGCGTCGGTGGCGTCCGGCTTCGGGTAGCGAATGTTGTCGGCCACCGTGCCCGAGAAGAGGAACGGCGACTGCGGCACGATTCCGAGTTGCTTCCGATATTCCGGCAGGTCGAAGGTGCGCACGCTGTGGCCGTCGATCAGCAGGTCGCCGCCCTGGAACTCGTAGAACCGGGTGATGAGCTTGCCGAGCGTCGACTTGCCGGCGCCGGTGTGGCCGACGATCGCCAGCGTCTCCCCGGCCGGGATCGTTAGGTCGAACTCATGCAGCACCTTCGTGTGGTCGTCGTAGCCAAACGTCAGGTTCCGGAACTCGATCTCGCCGCGGATCCGGCCGGGATCGTCGTTGGCCGTCTGCACCACTTCCGGTTCGGCGTCGATCAACGCGAAGATGCGTTCCGAGGCGCCGAGTCCCTGCTGGAACTGCGACCAGAACGACGCGATGCTCGTCATCGGCATCCAGAACAGCATCACGCTCTGGAAGAAGAGGAACCAGTCGCCGGTCGTGATGTCGCCCGCGATCAGGCCGCGCCCACCAAGATAGACAAGGAGCACCGTGCCCAGTCCGGCGACGAAGAAGAGCATCGGGAAGATCGCCGCGAAGACCAGTCCCTGCTTCAGCGTGACGTCGTAGGCCTGGGTGTTGACCGGCCGGAACTCGTCGTGGAGCCGCCGCTCCTGGCGGAAGTTCTTGGCGATCGCAATCCCGTTCATCGCCTCCTGGATGCTCGAATTGACCACGCCGGTCGAGCGTTGCGACCGCTGGGTGGTATCGCGCGCGATCTTGCGGAAGGCGACCGCCATCAGCACGAAAACCGGCGTGATCGAGATCGCCACGAAGGCGAGCGTCACGTTCCGGGTGAAGAGCACGGCGGTGATGATCACGACCAGCACGATCTGGCTCAGCAGGTTCATGGTCAGGGTCACGACGGTCGAGAATTCGTCGGAGTCGGACGTCACCCGGCTCACGACCTTCCCCGAGGGGTTGGTGTCGAAGAACGAGAGGTCCCGCTCCATCACTGCCGAAAAGGCGTCCTGCCGGAGCGTCAGCACCACGTCGCTGACCACACTGGCCGTGAGCCATTGACGAATGTAGTTGAAGATCCAGGCCAGCACGCCGGAGGCGAGGAACCCGAAGAAAAGGATCCAGATCGCGCTGCGGGCGCCGTCGTTGATGATCTTGTCGACGCCCCACGACCCGAGGATCGGCTGGACCAGGCTGGCCCCCGAGTTGAGCAGGATCATCA
>JBGTNF010000152.1:0-8311 GCA_041743205.1 Thermomicrobiales bacterium
CCCGCCCGGCCACCACGCCATGTCCGACCGGGGGATGGGCTTCTGCATCTACGGCAACGTGGCGATCGCCGCCCGGCACGCCCGGCAGCGGCACGGCGCCGGGCGGGTTGCGATCCTGGATTGGGACGTCCATCACGGCAATGGCACCCAGGACGCCTTCTACGCCGATCCGTCGGTGCTCTTCATCTCCCTGCACCAGGACAACCTCTTCCCCGTGGGTTGGGGTTCGCTCGACCAGGTCGGGGAGGAGGCGGGCGAGGGCACGACGATCAACATCCCGCTCCCGGCCGGCTCGGGCAACGCGACCTACCTGGTGGCGATGGAACAGCTGGTGCTGCCGGCGCTCCGGGAGTTCGGGCCGGACCTGATCCTGGTCAGCGCCGGTCAGGACGCGAGCGTGATGGACCCGCTGGGGCGGATGTCGTTGACGACCGCCGCCTACCGCTCGATGACGCGCCAGATCCGGGACCTGGCCGACGAGATTTGCGAGGGGCGGCTGGTGATCGCCCAGGAGGGCGGCTACAGCGAAATCTACGCCCCCTACTGCGGGGCCGCGATCGGCGAGGGCCTGTGCGAAGGCATTGATGGGATCGACCCGGTCGAGGAGCCGTACGGTTCGCGGGCGGAATCGATGCCGGCCACCCGCCAGGTCGGCCTCGACGCCCAAAAGGCCATCGCCGACGCCCGCGAGGCTCACTCACGATTCTGGAAGCTGTAGACATGGCGCCAGGTTGGTTGAAACCCACGTTTGGCAGGGTTGTGGAGCTTGTCTCCGCCCGTGGTGGGCAATAGACGGATCAACCTTCATGACAGTTTTGTTGGACTTACCGCGGCACTTCAGAATCGGCTACGAGTTGAGCCTCCATCAACCGACATCCTCTTGGGATACGAAAAACCCCGGGATCATCACCGGTCCGTAAGAACCGGGAGAGGATACCCGGGGGATTGCTCCCAAAGCTTAGATTCAGCCCTTCACCAGGTCAACGCCGCAAATGGACATTAAGGTTGGTTTGCAACTCCAGGAAACCCGACGCGTAGGCAGCGAATGCGTCATTCCAAAGATTGTGGCGCCACAATCCGTGAATCACCGGTGCGCCTACGATGGCCACGATCCCCACGCTGTCCAGATCAGCCCTCTGGATGGTTGTTCGCTATCACCCGGATTTCAACGATCGCCCCTTCGCGCCTGAGGCCAGCCACTTCCACCGCCGTCCAGGCTGGGTAGGGTTCGCCAAGATAGCGGAGACGCACGGCGTCGAACAGCTCGAAGTGATCGCGGAGGCCAACGTGATAGGTCGTCATCTCGACAATCGATTGGTGCGTCAGGCCACCGGCGCGCAGCACGGCCCCGATCTTGTCGAATGCGTTCATCATCTGCGTCTCGGGATTGACTGGCATAACTCCGTGCGCATCGCTCCCGGTGACGCCGGTCAGGAACACGTGATCCCCCGATACGATCGCCGGAGACATCCTCAACTGGTCGGAAACGGCACGAAATTCAGGCGGAACAATTGCGCGAATGGCCATTGGGGGCCTCCCGATAGACCTGTGGCGAGTCAAGCCACTGGCTTTCCTGGCCGCCGTGAACTCGGTTTCACCGGAAGCTCTACGCCCCCAGGGCGAACTCGATGCCGACCGATTCGGCGGCGGCGGCGAGTTCGTCGAGCACCTGGGGCCGGATCGGGATGCCGAGTTCGCGGTTCACGATTTCGGCTTCTGCCTCGGGGTCGCCGGGGATGAGCACCTCCTGGGCACCCGTGTGCGGGTTGGGCGGGCAGGCGCGCAGCTCGGCGATCATCTCGTCCATGTCGGCCAGGAAATCGGCCATGTCCCGGAAGGCGTCGACCCGCCAGGCCAGGAACATGTGGCCGATGCCGGGCTGGGCCCCGGTCGAGGTCGATTGCGCGATCCGGTTGCCCCACAGGTTCCCGGCCAACGGTCCGCAAAGGGTCTCCACCATCAGCGACAGCGCGTACCCCTTGTGGCCGCCCAGGTCCCGCGTGCCGCCGAGGGTGGTCAGCGCCTTGACCTGGTGCGGATCGGTGGCGCCCTGGCCGTCGACGTCGATCGCCCACCCGGCCGGGATCGGCACGCCGGCGCGGCGGGCGATCTCGATCTTGCCGTAGGCGACGGTGCTGGTGGACATGTCGACCACCAGCGGCCGGCCCGATCCGGTCGGCACGGCGAAGGCGATCGGGTTGGTGCCGAGCATCGGCCGGGCGCCGTTGAACGGCGCCACGATCCGCCCGGCGTTCGTCATCGCCATGCCGCCCAGGCCGGCCTCGGTGGCCATTACGGCGTAGGCTCCGGCGATGCCGAAGTGGTTGCTGCCGCGCACGGTCGTGAGGCAGATGCCTGATTCCTGCGCCTTGACGATCGTGCGGCGCATCGCCTCCGGCCCGACCAGCAGGCCGAGCGCGTTGTTGCCGTTGAGGGACAGCGTCGAGGCGAACTCGCGCTCGATCGACACCTCGGCGCGCGGATCGATCAGCCCACCCCGCAAACGGCTGATATAACTGGGCATTCGGGCCATGCCGTGGGATTCCACGCCACGCAGATCGGCGATCAGGAGATGGGCGACGGCGGCCTCCGAGGCAAGGGCTTCCATGCCGGCCGCCGTTAGCAGGTCAGCCCCGAACTGCTGGACCTGGGCGTGCGGAAAGCGCGGGGTATCGATATCGGCGGCGTGGGCAGCGAACGGCATGGCGAAGATTGACTCCAGGTTACGATCGACGGGTTTCGTGGCCGGATTGTCCGTGGAATCGCTTATTTACGCAAGGCGCGGATGCCTTGACCACGGGGCTTTCCGGGCGGTACCATCAGCCCGTACGCGGCCACCAGGTGGCCTGCGTACCTTTCTGCGAGTCGAGTCGCCAGGCTCCTCGTTCTCACCCGTGAAGGGATCATCTTTGGACGCTGGCCCTCGTCGGTTTTCTCCACCAAATCATCCCCGGAGCTGACTGGAGCCGCGTTCTGCCAAAGGCACGCCGCCCCGGAATCTTCCGGGGATCCAGGTCGAATCGTTCCCATCCGGCGACTAATCGATGCCGGTTGGACTGGTTCGACGGAAAAGGGAGTGTCATGGCCCAGACCCGTAACCCACGCCGTTTCTACATCGATCACGGCGACGACCAGCCGATCGTCCGCGCCGTTCCCGTGCGTCGAATCGAACCAGCTCCCCCCGCAACGCCGGCCGCCGAATCGGTTGCGACGCATCAGGCGGCTTCGTCCGACGCGCCGGAACTCGTGGCTCGCTCGCTGCGCGAGAAGGCGAGACTGACGCCCCGCCACGTCTCCCGGCTGGTGCACTCTGCCCGAAAGCGTTCGCAATCCCCGCGCTCCTGATCGCCCACCCCGAACGTTAGCGAAAGGGTTGGGCCGAACGCATGTCGACATCCGGACCGGGGCTGATCGCGCCCGATGAGATCGACGCTCGCTCGTTGCTGGATTCCATCCGCACCGCGATCGCCGAAGGCGATGTCGCCGCGGCGCGGCTCTGCGCGAACCGGATGCTGGAAGACGACGCCCTCGCCCTGCTCGAAGACCTCGAGCCGGTCGAGCTCAGCCGCCTCTTCACGTTCCTCGGCGACGAAGCGCTGGCGGGGCTCCTGGCCCGGCTCGACGACCGCGACGCGGCCCGGATCCTGACCCGGATGTCGGCGGCCCAGGCGGCCGACATCCTCGAGGAAATCGACCCGGACGACGCGACCGATATCTTCGCCGAAGTGCGGCAGTTCGATTCCGACGCCGCCGGCACGATCCTCTTCGAAATGGAACCGGACGAGGCGGCCGAAATCCGCGAATTGATGGCCTACCCGCCGGACAGCGCAGGCGGGATCATGACCCCGGCCTTCGTCGCGGTCTTCCCCGACCTCCGGGCCGATGAAACCGTGGTCGCGCTGCGTCAGGTGGCCGAAGAAGCGGAAACCATCAATTATGTCTATGTAGTCGATCGCGACGAAACCCTGGTCGGTGTGCTTTCGCTGCACAGCCTGGTGTTGAGCCGGCCGGAAACGCCGGTCAGCCAGCTGATGTTCCCGGACCTGTTCTCGGTCAGCGTGGACGTCGACCAGGAGATCGCCGCCCGGATGCTGGTCGAGCGCGACCTCCTGGCGCTCCCGGTCGTCGACCCCGAGGGCAAGCTCGTCGGCATCATCACCGCCGACGATGTCGCCGATATTCTCGAAGAGGAAGCCACGGAGGACATCGAGCGACTCGGCGGGTCGCAGCCGCTCTCGGTGCCGTACCTGCGGGCCTCGCCGATCCTGCTCTTCCGCAAGCGGATCGGCTGGCTGATGATCCTGTTCGTCGCTTCGTTCTTCACGGTCTCGATCCAGGAGCACTTCGACAGCACGCTCGCCCGGTTCACGGTGCTGGCGGCGTTCGTGCCGATCCTGATCGGGACAGGCGGCAATGTCGGTTCGCAAACTGTCTCCACGATCATCCGCGCGATGGCGCTGGACGAGGTGCGCCCGCACCACATCCTGCGCATCGTCGGCAAGGAAGCGCTGACCGGGCTGGCACTGGGCATCGTAATGGGCGCGCTCATGTTCGGGCGGGCGCTGCTGGCCCAGGACGGCACCGAAACCATCGCCCTGGTGGTCGGCCTGACCGTGCTGGCGCTCACGGTCTGGGCGGCGACGGTGGGCGCCATCCTGCCCATCGTGCTGAGCAAATTGCGGTTCGACCCGGCGGTGGTTTCGGCGCCGTTTATCAGCAGCCTGGTCGACAGCACCGGGCTGCTCATCTACTTTACGCTGGCCGGATTCTTCCTGCCGGTGTGAGGCGGGGTCGTCGCCACGGGTCGCGATGGACGCCACATCCAGCGGGGCAGGGCGGCCACTACCAGCAACGATTGTTTCGGCGGCGATCCGCCCCGATGCACTCTTCCCTGGCTACGCCACACGGGCGGCCACGTCCAACCGCGAATGCTCCTCGAAGGGACACCCCATGACGTTTGATCCAACGTTCCGCCTGGACCTGTTGCGGCGCAACGCCAGCGAGTATATCGATGTGGCGATCCGGAACATCGAACGCGAATATCCCTACTCGGCCTGGCTCATGGTCGAAGGACCAGGCGCGTTGCCGAGTCACCGCGAGCTGCACCCAACGTTCTTCGGCAGCTTCGATTGGCACTCGTGCGTCGAAATGTACTGGACCGCCGCGCGGGTGATGCGGCTCGTGCCGGAGGTTGACGCCGGAGCCGAGGCGCGGGCGGCGATCTCTCGGCTGTTGACCGTCGAAAACATCCAGACCGAAGTCGCGTTCTTCCAGCACCCCGGTCACCGCGGCTTCGAGCGGCCCTACGGTTGGGGCTGGTTGCTGGCGCTCCAGGCCGAACTGGACCTTTGGAACGATCCCGACGCCCGCCGCTGGTCAGCAACGTTGCGGCCGCTGTCCGACGTCATCGCGCGGAACCTGATCGCCTGGTTGCCGCTCCTGACCTACCCGCAACGCGTCGGCACGCACCCGAACACGGCGTTCGCGCTGCTCCGTTCCTACGACCACGCCGCCAGCCTGACCGACTCGGGCGACCGTGTCCTCCTGCAGGCGATCCACGAGGCGGGTCGACGATACTTCGTTGACGATGTCGATTACCCGGCCCGGTACGAACCGTCCGGAGCCGATTTCCTTTCGGCGGCGCTTACGGAAGCTGAACTGATGAGCCGCCTCCTGCCGACCGCCGATTTCGCAGCCTGGCTCGACGATTTCCTGCCCGGCCTGGCAACAGGTGAGCCACCCCAGTTGTTCAGCCCGGCCAGCGTGTCGGATGGGTCCGACGGCCAACTGGCGCACCTGGCCGGCCTGAACCTGAGCCGGGCGGCCAGCTTCCTGGCGATCGGCAACGCGCTCGAGACCGCCGATCCACGCGTCCATGTCGTTCAGGACGCCGCCGCAACACACGCCAACGCCTCGCTGGACGCCGTTTCCGGCACCGATTACATGCTCGAACACTGGCTGGCGGCCTACGCGACGCTGCTGCTGAGCATGTGACATTGACCACCTGCCTTCAAAACGGGGAACGGGTGGGTGGGAAACCTCCTTTCGTAGGGCTGCGTATCCAGCGGGGCCAGCTTGTCTCCGCCCGCTGGATACGCAGCCCTACGAAATAGTGAGGCAGTCCGGTATCCGCCACCCAGGCACATGCTAGACTTCCACGGCTACTGTGACTTTCTGGCACACGCCGATTGGCCACTCCCCTTTAAGAGAAACGCCGCCATGCTTCAGGATTCCGTCGTCGCGATCGTGTCGGACGACACCGTGCGCAACATTCTCCCCGCCGTCCACCGGGCCGGCCTGGGACATCTCGCCCGCCTCGTCCGGGCCAACCGCAGCACCGCTTTGCAGCAACTCCAGCGCGCCGGCGTGCCCGTTTCACAAGCTCCAACGAGCCTGAAAGCATGCCCTGCCGTCCTCCTCGTTGCCGCCGCGGCCCGGTCGCCAATGGCCGCCTCGTTGCTGCTCCAGCACGGCGCCGGCGCCGTGTGGATCGTTTCGGCTCAGGGTCCGTGGATCGAGCATGACGACGTGATCCTGGCCCAGCCCAATGTCCACGAGTTGCCGCCGCAACCGGCCCGTCTGGTGCCGGGCCGCGGCGCCGCTCCGCGCCCACCGATCGCTGCATCGTCCAGCGAGCTCGCCGAACCGGCCGAATAGGGCCCTACCGTATCCGCCCGCTCGTTATACTGGTCGCAATGCCATCCGCTCGGCGATGTGCGCCCAGGAACGATCGACTACCCCAGGCGGGGGACGCACCGAACGATGTCAGTTTCCCTTGCAACCGTCGGGCGTCACGTTTTGGCATCGCGGCCGCTGCTGCGCCACCGGCAGGTGCAACGCGCCATCTCGATCGCGTCGATCGTCACGATTGTCTCGATCCTCCTCGCGCCGAACGCGTCACCCTCGGCGTGGGACTGGTTCCGGATCCTGCTGGTCGGCGCCCTTGGCGTCGGCTCGATCCTCATGTTCGTGGCGGCCCTGACTCACCAGACGGATGTGCTGGATCGACGTCCAAGACTGGGGATCGCGGCGGCGCTCGTCGTGCTCGCACTCCTCGTCAACCTGACGTTTACGCTCGGGACCGCCCTCATTTTCTCGGTCGGGTTCACCATCATCGTCGTCATCGCCACGGGCGATCGTTCCTGGCGGACCACGAAAGTCATCGCCAGCGCCCTGATCGCCACGATCCCGTTCTGGATCTGGAGCGCGCTCCAGACCTGGACCTGGGGCCTGCTGCTCCTGATCCCGCTGGCTGGGATCGGCGTGATCAGCGACGGGCACATGCGCGCCGCGACCTCGCGGCATCCGGAT
This sequence comes from Thermomicrobiales bacterium, assembly GCA_041743205.1. Taxonomy (GTDB): domain Bacteria; phylum Chloroflexota; class Chloroflexia; order Thermomicrobiales; family UBA6265; genus JACCYX01. The sequence continues at coordinate 7,312 of JBGTNF010000152.1, forward strand.
GATGACACCCAACTGACACGACGTGGACGCCGGTTGGCAAGCTGGCTGGGGGTGTTAGGGTCCGCCCTGATCGCGCTGCTCGCCGCCGTGGCCTCCGATGCATCGAACGGCGTGGCGGCCCTCGGCGCGGTGGGGGCAATCGCGATGGTTGGCCTGGAAGCGGGTTCCCGGCAGCCGTCCGCGTCGGCGGGCTGGAGTTCCCCGGTCTCCATCGTCGACGCGGCGCTCGTCTGGGTCGCGTTGTGCTGGATCGTGAGCCTCTGATGCGCACGCCCGAGGATGCGGTGCTCGCGATCGACCTGGGAACATCGTCGGTCAAGGCGCTCATCCTTTCCCGGCCCGGCGCGATCCTGGGTCGGGGCCAGTCATCGTATTCGACCGATCACCCACGGCCGGGTTTCGACGAGCAGGCTGTCGATGACTGGTGGCAAGCGATCATTGCCGCCGTGAAAGGCGCCCGCCGGTTCGCCCCGCTCGCCCGGATCGAGGCGATCGCGATCACCGGCCAGATGCATGGCACGGTGCTGCTCGACGAGCCCGGCAACCCGCTACTTCCGGCTATCATCTGGTCCGACCGCCGCGCCGCAGATCTCCTCCCCGAGATCCAGGCCCGGCTGGGACCAACCCTGCCGACCAGGATCGGTGGACCACTGGGCACGGGATACCTGGCATTGACGCTGGCCTGGATGCGCGAGCATCGTTCACAGGTGTGGAACGAGATTGCGCATGCGACGCTCCCGGCCGATTTTGTGGGGCGCCTGCTGGCCGGACGCCTGGCGACCAATCCGAGCGATGCCGTCAGCACCGGCCTGCTCGACGCCGGAACCGGAACCTGGGACACATCGCTGGCCGAGGCGTTCGGGATTCCAACCGCCTGGCTTTCCCCGCTCTCGCCGAGCGGCAACCTGGTCGGCGCGCTGGCGCCTGGCGTAGCGGAGGCGCTCAACCTGCCCGACGGGTTGCCCGTGTACCAGGCCGGGGGCGATGCGCCCGTCGCGGC
>JBGTNF010000153.1:0-6900 GCA_041743205.1 Thermomicrobiales bacterium
GGCTACCCCGTGGCCGCTCACGGGCGCGGCGGAGCGATGGCCCACGTGCAAATGGACCTCGCCGAAGACGCCGGCCTGGATCTCCGGCGACTGATCGTCGGCCGCCTCGCGCCAGGTCAGGGTCTACCGGCCCTGAGCGGCATCGCGGAGCGTGGGGCGTGGCTCTTGTTCGACCGCATCGGCGACGATCGATTCGGGTCGGTGGCCAGTACGGCGGAGGCACTCGTCCAGGTTGCCGAGGCAGGTTTTGCGGACCGCCTGCTCGTGTCCCAAGGGTTGGCCCGCACGACGGATTTCGTTGCCTACGGCGGCAGTCCCGGCTGGATCGCGTTGTTGGAACGTTTCACGATCGACCTGATGGAAGCCGGCGCCGGGGCGGCGTTCGTGCGCCAGCTGCTTGTGGAGAACCCAGCCCGGGCACTGTCGATCGTGCCGCGTTAATGGCTGGCCCGGCGCACCGGGCCGTTCGAGCGGCGGCAGCGTACTATTCGCACATTGACGGGTCGCATGGCGTTGGGCAGGCTGGGTTGGAGGCAATCATGACCACCAGGGTGTATTTGGCGGCGGCCCGGCTCATCGACGACTCTCCCGCGGCCTCGGACCTGCCGGCCGAACGCGTCTTCATCAACGCCTCGGAGGTCCCGGAAGTCTGGGTCGAAACCGAGAGCCCATCGGTACCCGACGTGGGCAAGGCCGCCGGATTCGCGCTCAGCCGGTCGCTCAACGTAGGATTCGTGCGGATCGTCGGCACGGTCGAACGGCGAGTATCGAAATAGCCATGTTGTGCAGCCACTTCGTAGGGGCGGCAGCGGAGCGAGCCTGCATCGACCGCACACGGTTGCTCCGCTGCTTGAATCTTGTCGATGCTGTGTCCGCCCGGTTGGTGGCGATCGGCGGGCTGGAAATCGCCCCCATCCGGGCGGACACCCCTGGAACGCGATCGGCCAGATCCGGAGTGCGACCGTATTCAGCGAGGCCGGTCCGACCCTACAACGCGGCTGAGTCGGTCAATTTCCCGAAAACCGCCTTACGAGGACGATGGCTTCCTGAACGATGGCACCGGCTGGCGCTTGTGCTCGGAGACGGCATTCATCGACGTGATCCGGCTGAGCACGTCGGGCGCGATGCCCGACGTGTCGCCGTGTTCCATCGCCACCAGCGCTTCGTCGAACTGCGCGTAGGTGAGGCCGATTTCCGATTCGTCGGTCTGGCCCTGCCAAAGCCCGGCGGAAGGCGGTCGGTCGATCACGCTCTGCGGCACGCCAATCTGGGCGGCCACGGCCCGGACCTCGAACTTGTAGAGGTCGATGATCGGGAAAAGGTCGACGCCGCCATCGCCGTACTTGGTGAAGTAGCCGATCGACGCTTCGCTCCGGTTACCGGTGCCAAGGACCATGCCCTTGACCCGGTTGGCGACATAGTAGAGCGTCGTCATTCGCAGCCGGGGCCGGACGTTTGCGGTCGCCAGCTGAAGCCCGGTGTCACCTTCGACAACGTCCGACGGGGCGAGTCCAAGAGCCTGGAACGCCGCGTCGGTCGGCATCGAATCGAGCAACGTCTTTGCCATCGGCGTCAGGTCGACGGTCAGCGTCTTGACGCCGAACGCGGCCCCAACCTTGCCGGCCTGGACCGCATCGTCCGGGTTCGAGGCCGATGGCATGATTACGCCGATCACGCGCTCCGCTCCGACGGCTCGGGCGGCGAGCCCGCAAACGACCGCGGAATCGACGCCGCCACTGAGTCCAAGCACGAAGGTTTTGGCGCCGCTCTCATCGAACCGCTCCTGCAACCAATCGGAAACCTGGGTCGCCAGCGTTTCCGCATCCACGGCCCGTACCTGTTCGACAGCCAACGTACTCATGCGACCCTTGCCTTTCCAGTCAGACGGATGAGGTGTGACCCCTAGTTGCCGCGATGACCTAGATGTGGATGGCGTGACCCATCGCGTCGTGCGCCGCCTCGCCGATCACTTCCGACACGGTCGGATGCGGGTGAACGGTCGAGGCCAGTTCCTGGACACTGGCGTTCAGGTATCTCGCCAGTCCCGCTTCGGCGATCAGTTCGGTGGCGTGGGCGCCGATGATGTGGACACCCAATACGTCGTCGGTGTCGGCGTCGATCACCAGCTTGGTGAAGCCGGTGGTGTCGCCCTCGATCGTGGCTTTCGCATTCGGGGACATCGGGAACTTGCCGATCTTGACTTCGTAGCCGAGGTCCTTCGCCTGCTTTTCGGTGAATCCGACAGACCCAATTTCCGGCTCGCAGTAGGTGCAGCTGGGGGAGTTCAGGATGTCGAGTGGGAACGGGTTGAGGTTCATGATGTTCTCCACGGCAATGATGCCGTGGTGCATGGCGGTGTGGGCCAGCAACTGCTGACCATTGACATCCCCGATCGCATACACATGGGGAACGTTGGTGCGCATCATCGAATCGACCGGGATGTAGTCGCCCTCGGTTTTGACGCCCGCCGTTTCGAGCCCGATGTCTTCGATGTTGCCCTGACGGCCAATGGCGACGAGCAGAACTTCCGCTTCGAGCTGCGTCTCCTTGCCCTTCGCGTCCTTGACCTTCATCATCACCGAGTCCTTGCCAACCTCGATGTCGCCGGCCACGGGCCGGGATTCCGCGTAGACCGCCATCTTCTGGCGCTGGAAGGAGCGATGCAACTGCTGTGCGACCTCGGCATCCTCCTGCGGCACGATCCGGCCGACGAGGGAAACCTCGGACCCGTAGCGGTGATAGATGCTGGCCCACTCGACGCCTGTGGCGCCGCCGCCGCGGATGATGAAGCTCTTTGGCAAGTGGTCCAGCACCACGGCGTGATCACTGTTGATGACGCGCACGCCATCGTACGGGATGCCGTCGATCGGACGCGGCCGGGAGCCGGTGTTGATGATGACGTCCTTCGCCTTGAGCTCGAACGTCGCGCCGCCATCGTTCGGCGTCACCTGCACCGTCGTCGCGGCGGTGAGCCGACCCCGACCCATGAAGACCGGGATCTTGTGCTACTTGTCGAAGAGGTACATCAGGCCGCGGTACTGGACGTCGACGACCTTGACCGACCGATCGAGGGCAGTTTCGTACACGAAGTCGATATCGCCGCCAATCGTGACGCCAAACTCCTTCGCCTTCTTCACCTCATCGAAGACGCTGGCGGATTTGAGCATCGCCTTGGTCGGGATGCAACCCCGATGAAGACACGTGCCCCCCAGCTTGATCTCCTCGACCACGGCAACGTTGAGCCCGAGCTGTTTGGCGCGGATGGCGGCGACGTAGCCGCCCGTGCCGCCGCCGAGGAGGACGAGATCGAATTCCTGGTTTGTCGGTTCAGCCGCCATCGTTAGGGGTGCTCCAGTTCCAATGGGTCCATGCGGCGGGCGTCGAAGGGTGCGCCCGGTAGTTCGCTAGGGGTATTATCCACCATTGGGATCACCACGAAACCCGCCGTTCGGCCAATCTCAGGCGTTGCGGATGTATCCGATGCCGTCTTCGAGCGCCACGGGCTTGCGGCCGATCAACCGTTCGGTGGCGCTGTCGTCGGTGCTGTTGTCCAGCCCGAGCATCTTGAGCTGCTCCATCGTTACCGGCGGCCGCAACGCTTTGGGCAACGGACTCGACAGCTGAACCACGGTTTTCACCAGGCCAACCGGCAGGTGCACCTTGGGCTTCTTCTTGCCCAGCTCGGCCGCGATGACGTCCAGGATCCTTTCGTAGGTGTAGGGCCGGGCGCCACCGAGTTCGTAGGTTTGGTCGGCGGTTTCGACGGGGTGCGAGACCGCGTAGGCGAACGACGAGGCCACGTCGTCGAGCTGGACCGGCTGGAACTTGCTCTTGCCCGAGCCGGCCACCGGGATGATCGGAGCCGCGCGGACCAGGCCGGCGAGCACGGTGATGAAGCCGTCACCCTCGCCAAAGACCACCGAGGGCCGGAAGATCGTGTACGTGAGACCGGATGCCTTGAGCGCCTCTTCGGCGCGGAATTTCGCCTGGTGATACTGGTAGTCCGGGTTGTCCTGGGCGCCGAGGGCGCTCATCAGGATGAAGTGCTTGACGCCGGCGCGGGCCGCTTCGTTGATCACGTTCACGCCGCCCTGGCGGATGATCGAATCGAAGGTCGCATTGCCCTCCTCCTCGATGATGCCGACAAGGTGGATCACCGTGTCGATACCGTCCAGCTTGCCTGCCAACGAGGCGGGAACGGTGACGTCGCCGACCACCGGCTCGACGCCGGCCTGGGCGTCGCCCGGCTTGCGAACGAGCGACCGGATGGTCATGTTCGCGTAGGGGCCGATGGGGGCCTGACCACGAGTACGGCCCAGCGCGCGCATGATGCCCGTGCCCACGAATCCGGTCGCTCCGGTAATGAAGAGGCTGGACGGGATCTGGTCGGTCGGTCGGGTCTGGAGATCGGTCATGAGTCCTCCTCGGGTGATGGAATGGATCAGGGGTGGGTCGCGATCCACTCCGCGACGAGTCCGCCTCGAATACCGCTCGGGGCAGCGGCAATCGTTTGGGGCCGGGCCAGGTCGATGACCGCCATCGCGATTGCGGCGCCCGCCGGAAGCATCCGCGCCCGTTCCGGCGCAATGCCCAGCCAGGTTGCGACAAGCATACTGTCGAGCGCTGCCAGAGTGGGGAGAAGTTCGGGAAAACCTGCGGGCGAAAAGGTCACGTCGACCGCTTCCCAATGGCTCAGGGATTCGAGGAACTGCCCGTTTCCGCCGGAGAGCACCAGCGCTGGCGCGGTGACGATCGGCAACACGGCGGAATCGACGAGCACGGTCCTCGCTGATACGACCGCTTGAAGCACGGCCTCCAACCCGGGTGGGTCAGCGGTGAAGCATCGGTCCGCCAACGTACCGGATCCTAGCTGCACGGACTCGGAAGCGTTCAGTTTCCGGTTCGAGACGCTGATCAATTCGGTGCTGCCGCCGCCGATATCGACCAGCAACGATTCCTGGTCCGGCGGCAAGGAACTCACGAGTCCGGCGAATGCCAGGGTCGCTTCGTCGGCGCCGGAGATCACTCGCACAATCCAGGAAGTGGTGTTGTGAATCTGGTCCAGCAGGTCGTCGCCGTTGGACGCCATCCGCAGCGCCGCCGTGGCGACACCGATGAACGCCTCGGCCCCGAGGGCTGACGCGACCCGTTCGTAGTCACGAAGCGCGGTCAGCGCGCGCGCCATCCGCTCGGGCTCGATCCGACCGGTCTGCGCCACGCCGGCGCCGAGCCGAACCGTTTCGGCGTGAGCGTGGATCACCAGCTCATCGCCAGCGTCGGCCAGCTCGGTCACGGAAAACTTCAGGGTGTTCGATCCCATGTCGACCACGGCCAGACGTCTCGGCATCGTCACTGCTCCTGGTACGAGGCGCGCTTGAGCTTCGCCGCCGCCCGGCTCCAGTTTGGCATCCCGCTGGCCTCCATCTGGGTCATCGTCGCCTCGATCGGGTAATGGACGTAGCGAAGCTCAGTGGTCCAGGTTGTGGTTGCCTCGCTCCAGGTGCAAAGCCCCCATTTGCAGCGGAAGTCGCCGTCCTTCGGGTTGCCGACCGCCGACACGTCGATCAGCTGGACGGCATCGAAGGCGCGTCGATAGGCGATGTGGATGTGGCCGAAAGCGATCACCGCCGCCCGCGTGTTGCCGATGATCTCTCGCAGTTCATCATCCGTGGCTGTCGGCGGCATTTGCCGATACTCGTCGAAAGGATTGGCGTGGACGACGAGCAGGTCATCGTCCAATGATCGTCCGCCAGGGGGCGAAACCCTGATGTCGAACGGGAGCGCCGTCAGCTGGTCGAGGCCGTCGTCGCCCAGGGTCTCGAGCGTCCAGGTGGCGCTTCGGGACGAGCGCATGCCTTCGGCCAGGTCGCGGTCGGTGTTGCCGCGAATCTGGCGGACCGAGTGCGCATCGAGCAACTGCAAGGCGCCGAGCGGATCGGGACCCGATTCGCAGACGTCGCCGGCGGCGATGATCTGGTCGATGCCCGGCTCCCGTTCGATGTCCGCCAGCACGGCTTCCAACGCCAGCGAAAAGCCGTGAATGTCCGAGATGACGGCGATCTTCACGCTTCTGTCCTTCCGGACTCATTCCCATGGTTTGCGGCGTTCAGATGCATCGCTGGTGAATTCGTGCTAGCGTGCAGCCAGCAGAATGCAGAAGGGACAGCATCATGGTGAAGATCGTAACCCAGGACGCCAGCCAGGCCGCGCCACGAATCGACGAAAAGATGTTCGTCGGCGAAGTGCGAGGGCAAAATCTCGTCGCCGAAGGGGACGCGCCGGCGCAGCGAGTAACGGCGATCACGTTCCTCGACGGCGCCCGGAACCGCTGGCACCGGCATAGCACCGAACAGGTGCTGATCGTCACCCACGGCGAGGGAATCATCGCCGACGATTCCGGCGAACGAGCGATTTCGCCCGGCGACGTGATCCTGATCCAGCCGAACGAGCGGCATTGGCACGGAGCGGCGCCCGGCCAGGATCTGACGCACCTGGCAATCCTGCTGCCAGGCGTGATGACGATCGACGAGGACCAGTCGTAACCTCGGTCATTCACGACCGCCCTGATCTTGTAGGGGAGCACCTTGTGTGCTCCCGATGTTCCACGCGGCGCGGGAGCACACAAGGTGCTCCCCTACGACCGCGTGACCCGGTGGCGCATCGGTCCCGTGTTGCACACGTTCAAGAATGAGCCGGGTTAACCGCGCCCCCGGATCAAAACCAGTCCGACCACGAGGGCCGCGATTCCGCCCAATCTCACCAGGTCGACCGGTCGCGCCGCCGCGCCAAAGGCGCCAACATGGTCGAGCGCGACCGATCCGACCAGCTGGCCGGTGACGACCGCCGCGAAGAAGACGGTGACGCCAATCTTCGGCCCTGCCCATGAGGCGGCCAGCAGGT
>JBGTNF010000154.1:0-19650 GCA_041743205.1 Thermomicrobiales bacterium
GGCGACGGCGGCCGCCAGTTCCGCGATCGGTTCCACGAAGCCCGCGGCGACGGCCGACGCCCTGGCCACGAGATCGGACGAAATGGAAGGCAAGCGACGCTCCTGACAGAAATCACAGAACTGGAATCGAACACTGGTCGCAGTATACCCGCCGTCTTCCCGCCTCCACGGTCGTGACGCCCCGACCGTTTCCGCGCCCGTGATCACGCCGGGCATGGGATAATGAAGGGAGTAAACGCATGGTTCGCGAAGACCAACGCGGAGGCCGCTCGCTGCTGCCTTGCCTCACGGCGCCTCGCGGGACACTGCGCAAATGGGCTCAGGCTTCGAAGGAGACGGTCGATGGCGTACCACCGGTACGATGCGGTTATTGTGGGAGCGGGCGGCGCGGGTTTGATGGCCGCCATTCAAATGGCGGGCCAGGCGAACATCGCGGTCGTCAGCAAACTCTACCCGCCCCGGTCGCACACAGGCGCCGCCCAGGGCGGCATCAGCGCCGCGCTCGGCAATACCGAGGAAGACCACTGGCAGTGGCACATGTTCGACACCGTCAAGGGCGGCGATTACCTGGTGGACCAGGATTCGGCGGAAGTGCTGGCGCGGGAAGCGATCGACGCCGTGCTGGAACTGGAGCACATGGGGTTGCCGTTCAACCGGACGCCGGACGGCCGGATCGATCAGCGCCGGTTCGGCGGCCACAGCCGGAACTTCGGCGAGGCTCCCGTTCGCCGGGCCTGCTACGCCGCCGACCGCACCGGTCACATGATCATCCAGACCCTGTACCAGCAGGGCATCAAGCACAACGTCAACTTCTTCGACGAGTATCACCTGCTCGATATCCTGTTCACCGACGACGGCGAATGCTGCGGTGTGATTACTTACGAGATCAAGACTGGTGAAATCCACACCATCCACGCCAAGACCGTCCTGATCGCGTCCGGCGGCTACGGGCGCGTCTTCAAAATCACCTCCAACGCCCTAGCCGGCACGGGCGACGGCGTGGCCCTCGCCTACCGGCGTGGCATCCCGTTGATGGACATGGAGTTCTATCAGTTCCATCCTACTGGGCTCTACAAGCTCGGCATCCTGGTCTCCGAAGCGGCCCGCGGCGAAGGCGGCATCGTTGTCAACGGCGAGGGCGAAGCGTTCGCCGCCCGCTACGCGCCGACGATGAAGGACCTGGCGCCGCGCGACATGATGTCCCGCTTCATCTATCAGGAGGTGAAAGAGGGACGCGGGATCGACGGCAAGGATTATGTCCTGCTCGATGTCTCCCACCTGCCGCCCGAGGTGATCGACGAGAAGTTGCCGGACGTCACGGATTTCGCCCGCGTCTACCTCGGCGTCGAGCCCAAGAAGGAAGGAATTCCGATCCAGCCCACGGCGCACTACGCGATGGGCGGCCTGCCGACGAACAACAACGCCCAAGTCATCATCGATCCCACCGGGCGGGTCGTGCCCGGCTTCTACTCCGCGGGCGAATCGGCCTGCGTCTCGGTTCACGGGGCCAACCGGCTCGGCACCAACTCGCTGGTCGATCTCGTCGTCTTCGGCCGCCGGGCGGGTCGGCACATGCTGGAGGAAATCCAGGACCGGGAGCTGGCGGAGTTGCCATCCAACCCGGAATCCACCGCGACCGATGAAATCGCCGCGCTGCTCGATCGCGACAAGGGCGAGCGAGTCGCCGACATCCGCAAGGCGATGCAGGAACTGATGATGGACAAGGTCTCGGTCGTCCGCAACGCGACCGGCCTGCTCGAAGCGCAAAAGGAGATCGCCGACCTGCAGGAGGCGTTCCGTCACATCGCGATCCAGGATAAAGGCAAGCGCTACAACACCGACCTGCTCGAAGCGTTGGAGCTCGGCTGCATGCTCGATTGCGCCGAAACCATCGTTCAGGGATCGCTCGTGCGTGAAGAAAGCCGAGGCGCCCACTACCGCGAGGATTTCGAATCGCGAGACGATGTCAACTGGTTGGCCCACAGCATGATCAGCCGCGACGGCGCGGGATTCAACGTCCAGAAGAAGCCGGTCAAGATCACGATCTTCGAACCGAAGGAACGCAAGTACTAGGCCGGCGGCGCAACGCTCGTTCAAGGGAAGGGCACAACGGTGGAGGTCACCCTGCGCATCAAGCGCTTCAATCCGGAACAGGACCAGAAGGCGCATTTCGAGGAATACCCGGTCAACGTCGAGCCGAACGATCGGGTGCTCGACGCCCTCAACGAGGTGAAGTGGTATCACGATGGCACGCTGACGTACCGCCGCTCGTGCGCGCACGGCATCTGCGGCTCGGATGCGATGCGGATCAACGGCCGAAACCGGCTTGCCTGCAAAATCCTGATGAAGGACCTCGGCAAGAAAATCACGCTGGAACCGCTGATGGGGTTCAAGGTCGAGAAGGACCTTCTGGTCGACATGGAGAAGTTCTTCGACGCCTACAAGTCGATCAAGCCCTACCTGATCGCGGACGACGCTCCAGCGGCCGGCGAGCGACGCCAATCGCCGGAGCAGCGCGCCGCGTTCGATGACACGACCAAGTGCATCCTTTGCGCCGCCTGCACCACCGCCTGCCCGATCACCTGGACCACGGATGAATTCGTGGGTCCGGCGGCGATCGTGAATGCCCACCGCTTCATCTTCGACAGCCGGGATCAGGGCAGCGCAACGCGGCTGCGGATCCTGAACAACGGGTCGGGCGTGTGGCGCTGCCGGACGATCTTCAATTGCACGGACGCCTGCCCACGGGACATCAGGGTGACCGAGGCAATCGAGCAAGTGAAGCGCGCGCTGCTCTACGAAAACGTCTGATCGGGCCGGGTCCTTGCTAACGCCGCTGTTGAATGACGGACAGATGCCATGCCAAATCCGTTCGACTGGGATTACCTGACAACTCCGCCCGCCTCCGGCGACGTGCTGGACGCCTTCACCATCATCTACCTGGTCGTGTTCCTGGGTGGGTTCGTGGCGGCGGTGTATCTCAACAGCCGACCGTGGACCAAGCCGTTCGGCGCCATGTTCCGGCGCAAGGCGGTAAAGCGCGCCAGCGCCGCCGCTATGTGGGTCTTCGGGGCGGGGTTCTTCTTCTTCCTGATCCGCATCCTGCAGATCAACCCGATCAGCTTTGGTGAACCATTCTGGATGTGGTTGAGCGTGCTGGCGGTCATCGCCATGTTTGCGTGGATCGCGTTTTCATGGTCATCCGCACGAAAAGCTGCGGCCATCGCCGCGGCGACGCAGACGGCTCACGCGCGGCGCGGGGCGCCGCGGACCCAGCAGCAGGCCAAGCGTCCTGTGCGGCGAACGACGACGCTCCGGTAGCGTCAGGCTCTCGCGATGCGTACCAGATACGCTGAAGGGCCGCTATGAGCCTGGCCGTCCTGGCGACCCGTGGGGAAACCTGGGACGGCAACCCGACGCGGCGCGCCACATGAACGCCAAACGGGGGAGGATCGTTGAGATCCTCCCCCGCTTCTGTTTTCAAGGGTAGCCGTGCACCCTCTTTCGATATGGTCTTTCCGGCTTGACCGAACCCGTACGCTCCGGCAAGGAAACCCCACATCACCCGAGGAGTGCTGCTTAGGGCTGCTATCTTCCGATCCTGACCCGATTCACAGTTCCCCGCCGTGCGGGACCCAACCTTCAACACGCCGTGGAACGGACAGTCCCACAAAGTCATACCTGGAGAGGGAATTCAACCCCGCTATGGCGGATTGCGGGTACAGGGCACCGCCAACTCCCCATCTAGCACGACTTGCGCAAGTATACCCGCTACGCGAACGATTCTCTAATCTTCGTCCGGCGGCAACGCCCGATCCGCCGGCCACTCGATCGGCCTTGGGCCAGAATCGCCCAGCTCCGGATTGTCAGACAGGCGACGGTGGACCCGGACCGAAAGGTCATCGACAACCCGGATCTGGCACGCCAAACGCGTGGTCGTCTCCCGGTTCCTGAGCTCGGCCAGGCGTCGCTCCTCCGGTTCGGTGATCGGCGTAGGCTCGCCTTCGAGCACTTCGACGCGGCAGGTGGCGCAGCGCGCGTTGCCGCCGCAGCGGTGCAGGATGTCGATCCCGGCGTCCTCGATCCCGAGGACGAGCCGCCTGCCGTCGACAACATCGATCGGCCCCACGTCTTCCACATTGACGACCGGCATGATGATTCTCCTCAGGCGTTGAAGTGCAGGCCCTTGACGGTGCGCAGGCGATGCATGTTCACGAACTCGACGGCGTGCGTGCCGGTCAGGTGAATGCTGCCGAGATGGCCGTCGAGCACATTACCGGTCAGGAACCGGTAGCGCACGCCGTGATCCTCGAGCACCCGGCTCGAAACGAAGATGTCCTCAGCGAATCGCGCGAAAATGCTGTACGCGACATCGTCGGCGACCATCAGGTCGTCCACAGCGAAATCCAGCCAGACGTTGAAGTCGTGCGAAAAGTGCTCGATATCCGGATCGCCGATCAGGTGGATGCCGTCGGCGTCACGCAGGAGCGAAATCGTGCCCGCCGTGAACGCCCGGTTAGCCGACTTGTTACGGATCCAGTCGTCACCGAAGTGCTTCAGGAGCGTTTTGACCAGGTCGTCGAACACCGCCTCAGAATGCGACCCCTTGTCGCTTGCCATCGTTGCCCCCTTGCGTCTCTTGGGTCCCTGGCGTGGCGCCCCATCCAAACCCGCGGTATGGGGTCGCGTATCCAATCCCGTATACTACCAAGTGAATTGCGTTCCGGGGATACCGTCCGTTTTTGGAGAATCCTGCATGGCCAGCTTGATCGACATCATCTTTCGCCGCGTTCCCGATGCCCCGGAAATACCTGTTTGCCCGGACCACAAGACGGAGATGCGGCTACGTGGCAAGCAGGGCAAGCCGTCGCGATTCGCTCATCAATCCGAGGAAGAGTACACGCTCATCTATTATTGCCCGGAAGACGGCTGCAATGAGACCGATACCCGCGTGCGGGTGCGAACCCAGATCCCCGTGCCGGGCGAATCGCCGGAACGGCCGACCTTCTCCCGACCCGGCGAGCGGAAATCGCTCTAACAACTGGGGTCCATCAGGTCGTCATTCCTCGCAGGCCCGGAATGACCGTGCCGCGCGGCACATCACGACCGCTCCCCCACGTTCTCGCCCTGGTACTGACCGGCGTATCCAATGGCGGTCGCTGCGGCCATCCCAAAGAAGACCAGCTGCATCACCCGGGCATCCCGTTGAACGCGAAACCCCTCCGGGTTCAGAACCGACAACAATGACGTCGATCGTCCGCTGTACCCGGCGTCCCAGACCGCCGTGTGGATCGTTACGCCGCTCCGGCCCAGGCTGGAGCGGGGACGCCCCAGCGCCATCAGCGAATCGGGCAACGTGACGATCTCGTTGTAGAGCAGGTGGTACTCGCCGGGCTCCAGCGTCAGCCATCCCTCGGCGTCGAACGCCAGCGGCACCAGCTCCGGCAACGTCCTGTCGCCGGACTCCCTGCCGATTTGCCCCTGCCCCACGAACCGGCTGATCTCGCGCAGGGTCAGGTCGAAGCCGTTTGGTTGCAATTGCGCTTCGAGATCGATGAAATCGGTGCACAGCGGACGCGGCGCATCTGTCACCAAGGTTCGGAGCTGTTCCCGGCTGAGCACGCCGCCGCCAAAATCCATCGAAGCCAGTTCATCCGTCATGTCGTTCGAGCCGCCTTTCCTGCCTTACAGGGTATGTCCTGAGAGCTATGCGTTCAGTATGATCGCATTTGGGAAATCATCAGCCACGCCGTGAACGAGCCGGCGTAGGGGATCACGTTGCGCAGGTGCGCTACCCTAAAACATCTGTCGTGGATCGCCCTGACCAATCGGAGCCGTCGTGTCCGCCAACCGTTCGTTCGCCCTCCAAACGCTCCGGCACCGCGATTTCCGGATGCTCTGGATCGCCGACAGCATCGCCATCCTTGGATCGCAAATCCAGAACGTGGCGATCATCTGGAACGTCTTCGCCCTGACGGAAGATCCGTTCCAGCTCGGACTGTTGGGACTTTTCCGGTTCGTGCCGGTACTCTTCTTCGGACTTTACGGCGGGGTCATCGCTGACCGGCGGGACCGGCGCACAATCCTCGTCGTCACCCACGTCCTGCTGATGGCGACCACGGCCGTCCTGATGGTTGGAACCGCGCTCGACGCGGTCACCATGCCGCTCATCTACGGCGTCACCTTCGTTGCCTCTGGCGTCAACGCCTTCGCCGGCCCGGCCCGGCAGGCGATCATCCCGGCGCTGGTGCCGCGCGCGGAAATCGCCGGGGCCGCGACGGTGCTCAACCTGGCGATGCAAACCGCCTCGATCGGGGGTCCCGCACTGGGCGGGATCATCATCGGCACGGTCGGCCTGACCGCCGCTTACGCGGTCGGCACGGCGTCGTTCGTCGCGGTGATCATCGCGGGGCTGCTGATCACGGTCCGCGAGCGCCTCGTGATCGAGTCGTCGAACGGGCTCACCGCCGTCATCGACGGTCTGAGGTTCCTGTGGGTCACGCCGATCCTGCTCGCAGTGATGACCCTCGACTTCATCGCCACCTTCTTCGCGGCGAGCGTCACGCTGATGCCGATCTTCGCCGAGCAGATCCTGGCGATGGGTCCGAACGGGCTCGGGTTCCTGTTGAGCGCCCCGGCGGTCGGGGCCGTGGCCGGCAGCCTGGTTATGAGCGTGGCGCCGATCCCGCAACGGCCGGGGCTCGGGATCATCGTCGCGATCCTGGCCTACGGCGCCTGCATCGTGGGGTTTGGCCTCAGCTCGGTAGTTTGGGTGTCGCTGCTCTTCCTGGCCGGAAGCGGCGCCGCCGACGCGATCAGCATGGCGATGCGCCATTCGATCCGCAATCTCGTCACGCCGGCCGAATACCGGGGCCGGATCTCCGCCGCCCACACAACCTTCGCGCGCGGCGGACCACAACTCGGCGAGGTCCGTTCGGGCTGGATGGCGGGACTGTACGGAGCCCAGGCCGCCGTGGCGATCGGTGGTCTGGCAACAATTCTCGGCTGCCTGCTGATGGCCCGCGCGGTTCCCGAACTGTTGCGGTACCGCACAGCGCCCGCCGATGCGACGGACGAGGAGCGTGAACCGGTCATGGGGCAAACCCCGGTTCCGGAGGCGTAGAAAACCACCGATTGACGACTGATCGAACCGGGCCGGCATTCGTAGGGCCGGCCCATGTGCGGGCCCGCGCCAAAACTGCTTTCACGTTGCGCGGGAGGACACAAGGTCCTCCCCTACCAATGCCTGAGGATCAAACGGCGGAGGCGCCGACGCTGGTCAGCATTTCCCAAACCTGGACCGGCTTGTCGACCATGAGCACGACGAGGTCCGTCTTGTCGGCCATGTCGACGGCGGTGCGCACCGCTTCCAGTTCGTCGAGCCGGATCGTGATGTTGGCCGGATCCATGCCGCCGGCCACCGCCGCGGCGCTCAGGATGTCGGCGATGCTGCCGCTCTTGCGGCCGCGCGTGTTGTCGTCCTCGCGGATCACGATCTGTGTGAACGTTTTGCCGGAGAGATCGCCGAAGGACTGCATATCCGCGTCCGATCGATCGCCAGGCACGCTGATGACCGCCACGGTTCGTTCGGCGCCCATGCGCTTGACGAAGTCTGCCATCGCCTCCAGGCCAGCCATGTTATGACAATAGTCGACGACGACGCGCTTGCCGCCGAGATCGAGCATGTTGAACCGGCCCGGCGTCTGATAGAAGCTGCTGGTGAAGGTGCGCAGCGCCATCCGGATGTAATCGAGCGAGACATCGTCGGCCAGGGCGGCGCTGGCGGCCGCCATCGCGTTGGCGATGTTGACCCGCGCCCGGCCCTCGAACGACGCCGGAATCTGGCTGGCGAGCAGCAGCGATGTCTCCCTCCTGTGCTCGATGATGGTCACCATCTCGCCCTGCCGCGTCTCCCGCAGCACCACGGCCCTGCCCCGCTCACGCAGGTGCTCGCGAATGACCGGGTTGTCCTCGTGCATGCTGAAGAAGATGATCTCGCCGCGCGCCGTGCGCGTCATGTCGACGGTCCACTCGTTGTCCGCGTTGAGCACCGACGCGCCGTCCCGGAGCACGCTCTGGGCGACAACGGCCTTGACCCGCGCCAGCTCGGCGAGGGTGTCGATCCCTTTCAGCCCGAGGTGATCGCTGGTGACGTTGGTGACGACGGCGATGTTGCAGCGGTCGTAGCCGAGGCCAGACCGGAGGATGCCGCCGCGGGCCGTTTCCAATACCGCGTAGTCGATGGTCGGATTCTGGAGCACCATCCGGGCGCTCGTCGGGCCGCTCATGTCGCCCGACATGATCTGGGAGCCATCGATGTAAATGCCGTCGGTGGTCGTCATCCCCACCCGCTTGCCAGCCGTCTTCATAATGTGGGCGATCATGCGGGACGTGGTGGTCTTGCCGTTGGTGCCGGTGACGGCGACGATCGGCACGCGCGCCGGGGCGCCGCGCGGGAAGAGCATGTCGACCACGGCCCGGCCAACGTGGCGCGGGTGGCCCTCGGTGGGATGCGTGTGCATCCGGAAGCCGGGGCCGGCGTTGACTTCGACGATTGCTCCGCCGGTCTGACGGACCGACAGGGCGATGTCCTCGGCAATGAAGTCGATGCCGGCGATGTCGAGGCCGACGACCATCGCCGCCTGCCTGGCGATTTCCTCGTTGTCGGAGTGGATGTCGTCGGTGCGGTCGATCGAGGTGCCGCCGGTGCTCATGTTGCCGGTGAGCTTGAGCTGCACGAAGAGCCCGGCCTCGGGCACGTCGTCCAGCCCGATGCCGAGCCGTTCCAGCACTTCGTGGGTTTGCCCGTCGATCGTGATCCGGGTCAGGATCTTCTCGTGACCGACGCCGCGACGAACGTCGGCGTTGGTAATGTCGATAAGCTCGCGCACGGTGTGGACGCCGTCACCCTCGACGTGGGCCGGAACGCGCTCGGCGACAGCGACGACCTGGTTGTCGACCACGAGGATCCGGTAATCCTTGCCGGTAATGTAGCTTTCGACGATGACCTGGCCGGAGCGGCTCTCGCGCATCGCGATCGGGAAGAACTCGGCGATCTCCTCATCCGTCGTCAGGTTGATGCAGACACCGCGGCCGTGGTTGCCATCGCCGGGCTTGAGCACGACCGGGTACGTGATGCGCCGCGCCGCGCGAAGGGCATCCGCTTCGGTTTCCACGATCAGGCCGCGCGGAACCGGGATACCGACGTCGTGCAGGAGGCGGTTGGTCAGCTCCTTGTTCTTGGCGACCTCAACGGCGATGTTGGCGGTTTCGGAGGTGACGGTGGCCCAAATCCGGCGCTGGTATTTGCCGTGCCCCATCTGCACCAGCGACCGCTTGGGATCGAGCCGCAGCACTGGTATGCCCCGCCGCTTGCCCTCCTGGACGATGGCGCCGGTTGAGGGGCCATAGGCGAGGCGTTCGGCGATCTTGATGACGCGTTCGAGCTCTTCCTGATAGTCGAATTCCGGTTCGGTCTTGTAGACGAGGTGGTTGAGCAGGCGCAACGACAAGTGCCCGGCGGCCAGGCCGACGTCTTCCTGGTCGAACTGGAAGGTGACGTTGTACACGCCCTTTTCGCCGGTTCCGCGGGTCTTGCCGCGGCGCACCTCGGCCCCGGCCAGGTTCTGGACTTCCAGCGCCACGTGTTCCATGACGTGACCCATCCAGGTGCCTTCGCGCAGGCGCTTCAGGAACCCGCCGGGTTTGCCGATCGAACAGCCGTGATCGTACAAGGAAGGGATGTGCTCGACCAGCTGCTCGTAGAACCCGGGAATCTTGTTGGTGGGGCGTTCTTCGAGCTCGCCAATGTCGACGACGTAGTGGATGACCGGCATCCTGGCCCAGATGTTGGGTCCCCGGAAAACGGCCGTTTCGCGAATCTCCAGCACTGACTTTACCTCCGTCGCCTCGAAACTCGACCGGTGCGGGTTCCGGCGAATCGTTGGCTCCCTATATCCGTCAGTAATCGGGCGGGATATCGCTGTCGGTTATCGAAAACCAGGACCGGCGCCGGCCAGTTGCCTGCGCTCTGCCCGCAACGAATGATACGGTCCGGCCAATCCCGCTGTGAATCCGGACTGTCCGATGATCCCGTGTTTAGCCCGCGATCAGCGACCGCGTCTTCATGTCGAACCGGCGGCCCGGTGTGAGCAGGTGGAGCCGGGCGTTGCTGACGGTGATCTCACCGTAGGCCTTGACCTGGAAGATATCGCTGAAAATCTCGGACCCATCCACGATGGTGACGCTGTGGCGGCCGATGACCTCGATCACGTCCTGGTCGTCGATGATCGCTGCCGTGTCTTCGTCGATGCCAATCCCCAGCAACCCGGGATTCGACGCCACCAGCGAGAGCAGGCGCCCAATGCGGTCACGTTGCCGGAAGTGCTGGTCGATGATCACGTTCGAGATCAGGCCGAAACCGGCCACCATCTGCGCCATGCGCAACTTGGGCGTACCCCCACTTGCCCCCAGCGCCACCATGTGGGCGGAGAGAATGGAGGCCCCGGCGCTGGTGCCGGCCACGATCACGCCCTGCTCGTTGGCCGCGCGCACGACATGCTCGAACCGGGTGCCGCCGATCATGGCCGAGAGCCGCATCTGGTTGCCACCGGTCATGAAGATGCCGGTTGCGTCCTTGATGTGATCGGTGACCTGCTCGCTGTTGGCGTCTTCCCGGCTTCCGATATAGACGACTTCGGCGGATTCGACGCCCATCCCGAGGAAGATGGCCTTGTACCGGTGCCCCGCCGTTTCGATCGACGAAGCGGTTGGCACGATCGCGATCCGGGCCTGCTTGCCTCCCGCCAGCTGGGCGAATGTCGAGAGGATGACCTTGTCGTCGAACTTGTCCTCGGCGCCGCCGATCGGCAGCAGCACCCCGCGACGCGCGGCCGGTGCTTGCTCGTGCGTCGCCGATGCCAACGACACGGGGGCTTCACGAACGGACATGGAGGGTGTTCCTGACTTCGTACCATTTCGGGGATATGACAAAGGCAACGACCGCGGCGTCATGAATACGCGCGTCTTTGCACGTGCCGACCGAACTCGCTGCTTCACGAGGCGGAATGTACCGCGATTCCGTGCACACCGTCAATTCAGGGCGCCTGGCGGCGGGTCAGGGCGAAGCGGCAAGATGATTCCCCGCCCACCTGGCTATGCCGGGTGATTACCTGCCCGGATTATCATGAAGCCAGAGTACGACACGTGCCCCGGCCGCATGACGCGGCTGGCAGTCACGAACGCGGAAGGCAGTCCAGACCACCATGGCGCATCCACTGATCCAACGATTGACAGACGGCGTCGTGCTGGGCGATGGCGCCATGGGCGCGATGCTCTTCGACGCCGGGTTCACCGCCGAAGATTGCCTGGAATCCCTCAACGCCAGCGATGCGGAAACGGTGGCCGCGATCCACCGCCAGTACGTGCAGGCCGGCGCGGACATCATCGAAGCCAACACGTTCGGTGGAAACCGGTTTCGCCTGGCGACGCACGGCCTTTCCGAAAAGGTGCGCGACTTCAATAAACGCGGGGTGCGGCTGGCGCGTGAGGAGCGAGAGATCAGCGGCTCGTCGGTGCTGGTCGCCGGTTCGATCGGCCCCAGTGGCCGTACCCTCGAACCGTTCGGCGTGCTCTCGCGCGAAGAAGCGACCGACGGGTTCCGTGAGCAGATCGAGTTCCTGCTCGAAGCCGGGGTCGACCTGCTCGTGATCGAAACGATGGGCAACCTCATCGAAATGGAATCCGCGATCGACGCCGCACAAGCCTGCTCCGATCTGCCGATCGTGGCGATGATGACCTTCGGCGAGGATGGCCGCACCCTCGCCGGCGGAACGCCCGAGGAGGTTGTTCGCACCTTGGCCGCCCGCGGGATCGCCGTCATCGGCGCCAACTGCTCGGTTGGGCCGCAGCGAATGTTGAGCGTGGTCAAATCGATGCGGACCGAGATCGAGCGCCTGCCCGGCGGAACGCCAAGGCCGTTCCTGGCCTGCATGCCAAACGCTGGCTGGCCGACCCGGGTGGGTCCCCGCACCGTCTACCAATCGTCGCCGGAATACTTCGCGGACTTCGCCCGATCCGCCGTTGACGCGGGCGCCCGGTTGATCGGCGGCTGTTGCGGCACGACGCCGGCCCACATTGCCGCGATGCGAACGGTCATCGACGAGATCAACGCGGCCCAGGCCGGTCCAGTGAAGCACCAGGGCACTTCTTCGATATCTGCCGAGCGACGAACACGTTCCAGCATCGTCATGGAAGCGGACAACCGCACCGCCCTGGATCGCAAGCTGGGCCAGGCGTTCCTGAAATGCGTCGAGATCGATCCGCCCAAGGGGCTCAACCCCCACAAGGCGCTCGAAGGCGCCCGCCTGCTCAAGTCGGTTGGAGTCGACGCCATCAACGTTGCCGATTCGCCGATGGCGCGGGTCCGGATGAGCGCGATGACGCTGTGCTACCTCATCCAGCACGAGGTCGGGGTCGAAACGATCATCCACTTCACGACACGCGACCGCTCGCTCATGGGACTGCAATCGGAACTGCTGGGCGCCCATGCCGCCGGCGTGCGCAATATCCTGGCGCTGACCGGCGACCCGCCAAGCCTGGGCATGGTCCCGCCGTCCAGCGGCGTGTTCGACGTGGACTCGATCGGCCTGATCCGGATCATCAAGGAACTCAACGAGGGGGCCGACGCGTCCGGCGCCTCGATCGGGCGCTCCGCCAACTTCACGATCGCCTGCGCCGTCGACCCGAACAAGCCGGACCTCGAGGACGAGGCGCGGCGCCTGAAGCAAAAGATTGCGGCCGGCGCCAACTTCGTGATGACGCAACCGATCTTCGACGCCAGCGTGTGGTCGAACTTCCTGAATGTCTTCGGCGCCGAGCGGCTGCCGGTGCCGGTCATGATCGGCATCCTGCCCTTGCAGAGCACCAAGCACGCCGAGTTCCTGTTCAACGAGGTGCCGGGAATCAACCCGACGGAGAACTCTCGTGAACGAATGCGGCTGGCCGGGGCCAACGGCCGGGCCGAAGGCGTGAAGATGGCCCAGGAGCTGCTGCAGGAGCTCGTACCGCAGGCCGAAGGTGTCTACCTGATGCCATCGTTCGGCCGGTACGAGGTCGCGGCCGAGGTGCTGGACATCCTGCCCGCGTGAGTGGTTCGTCTGTCCGAGCGTGGCTGCCAGGTTGGTTGGAACCCACGTTTCGCAGGGCTGCGTATCCAGCGGGGCCAGCTTGTCTCCGCCCGTGGTGAACAACACCAATAAACCTTCCTCGGAAACCGGTGTACGTTGTAGTTCCGAGCTGACCCTGCGGGCTGCGAGAAATTTTCGGCCCCAATTCTGTTCGATTGCGGCACTCCTTCCGCACGACGAGGGCAGGTTCAGACGTGAAAAGTGTCGGTAAAGCAGATGATGGAAATCGCCAAGCACGGGCGGACACAAGGTCCGCAACCCTGCGAGATGATGCTGACGCCCGCATCAGTCGAGTCATTCTGGTGCCCCTAGTGCCCATCGTGGTATCATTTCGTCCGTCCGCTCGCCTTCGGAAAGAAGGCCGTGTGCGTCATTTCGTGTTCACCTGCAAAACCATCGGCTGGCGCCTGAGCCAGACCACCTATCGATAAGGATCTGGGAATCATGGTTGGCCAACTGATTCGTTCCATCGAAGCTGAACAGTTCAAGGATATCCCGCAGTTCGGGTCCGGCGACACCGTTCGTGTGCACGCCAAGGTCGTCGAGGGCACCCGCGAGCGAATCCAGGTGTTCGAGGGCGTCGTGATTCGCCGCCGGGGCGGCGGAATCAACGAGAACTTCACCGTCCGCCGCATCGCCGCGCACGGCATCGGGGTCGAGCGTACCTTCCTCATCCATTCCCCGCGCATCGACCACATCGAAGTCACCCGCTTCGGCCGTGTGCGTCGGGCCAAGCTCTACTACCTGCGTGGCCGCACTGGCCGGGCCGCGAGAATCGTCGAGCGACGACGCGACCTCAGCAAGGGCGCCGTCGCCCGGTAGCGTGGCAACCCAACCTTGCAGATAATGGCCGGAGGCGCAACGCTTCCGGCCATTTCCGTTCAGCGGCTCCGGGAGGACCTGGCAGTGGATGGGGGCGAATCGTCTGACACGCTGCATTGGGAGCGCCAGCTCTGGGCCGGCGGTTACGCACGCATCGCCGGGGTCGACGAAGTCGGCCGGGGGGCCCTGGCCGGTCCGCTGGTCGCTGCGGCGGTGATTCTCCCAGCCAGCGTCGACGATTCGGACAACGTTGCCGACGGCTGGTCAGCGGTGCGGGATTCCAAAACGCTCAAGCATGTCAGGCGAGCCTGGCTGGCCCGCTGGATCGTCGAGCAAGGCGCGCTGGTCAGCATTGCCGAAGTTGGCTGCGCGGAACTCGACCTGATCGGCGTGGCGGCCGCCAACCGCTGCGCGATGGAACGCGCCGTGCTTGGCCTCGAGTTGCAGCCCGACATGCTGCTGATCGACGCGATGACGATCGACCTGGAAACGCCCCAAATCGGCGTCATCGACGGTGACGCCCAAAGCCTGTCGATCGCGGCGGCCTCGATCGTCGCCAAGGTGCACCGGGATGCGCTCATGGTCGACCTCGACTCCGTTCACCCGCACTACGGGTTCGCCCGTCACAAGGGGTACGGCGTACCGTTCCACCTCGCGGCATTGACCGAGTGGGGACCCTGCATCCATCATCGACGTTCGTTCGCACCGGTGAGAGTGGCGGCGGAGCAGCATGGCGACCACGAGACCTTCAATTGAGTTCGGCCGACAGGGCGAAGACCATGCCCGCGGCTTCCTTGAATCCCTGGGCTACGTGTACGTCGCCCGCAACTGGCATTGCCGCGCCGGTGAAATCGACCTCATCATGCGCGACGAAGAAGAGATCGTGTTCGTCGAGGTCAAGACCCGTCACGGCGAGAGAGCTGGTCGGGCGGAAGACGCGGTCTCGCGAGCCAAGGCACGGAAGATGCTGGCGGCAGGCGAGTGGTACATCATGAAGCACCCCGAGCACCAGGACCGTTTCTGGCGCTGCGACCTGGTGGCGATCACGGTTTCGCCCGGCCGCCGGCCGGATATCGCCCACTTCATCAACGCCATCGTGGTCGGTTGACGTGATCGACGAGCCGAGCGATTCCACCGGTCTACCCCCGGTATTGACGCCCCAACTTTCCGACGATGCAATCGAGGCCGGGGACGCAGCAGCGGCGCGGGGCGATTGGGTCCTGGCGATCTCGGTCTGGGAGCGGTTGGTCGACTCGCCGCACCATGCGGCAGCCAGTGAGCGAATCCGCTGGTTCGTGGACGAGACTGCTGGCGGCGACGTGTCCCGCCCACGATTCAGCCGTGGCAGGATGATGACCGCTGGCGTCGTTCTCGCGATCATCGGCACCGCCTGCGTCTTCTTGGGCCAGTCGCAATCTGGCTCTACACGCAACGCCCTGTCGGCCATCGCGTGGACCTTCTACATCGTCAGCGCCACCCTGGTCGTCGCCTATGCATTCCACGGTGGCAAATCGCCGGGGCCAACCGGCGACGTGACGCACACCGACCTGACGCGAGCCCGGGCGGCGTCCGAACGGCTCGATTCGAACCGCCCTGGCGGCGACCGGGAGATTTGGCCTGCTGCCGACGTGAGAAGATAGTCCAAGCATCCTTCGACGGTTCGCGGCCTGCGGTCGCGACCTCGCCCACCGGAGCAACCCATGAACCAGCCATTTCCCCATGATCCAGCCAGCGGATCCGGCTCGCCTTCCGTCGAACAGCATCGTGAGGAAGCGCCGCGCACCGTCAACGTGGCGGTGCTGACGATCAGCGACACCCGCACTAGGGACGACGACCGCAGCGGCGAGCTGATCCGCCAGAACCTGCTCTGGCGGGGGCATGAGGTGCGGGCCTACGAGATCGTGCCCGACGATCCGGCGCGCATCACCCAGACCATCCAGGGCTGGATCGAGGATGAGACGATCGAAGCGATCATCACCAACGGCGGAACAGGGATCGCCGGGCGCGACAACACCTACGACGCCATCACCGGGCAGCTGGAGAAACGGCTCGACGGATTCGGCGAGCTCTTCCGGATGCTGTCGTTCGCCGAGATCGGCGCCGCGGCGATGCTTTCGCGGGCAACCGCTGGCGTCGCCAACGGCACGGCCATCTTCAGCACGCCGGGTTCGAGCAACGCCGTCAAACTCGCCATGGAAAAGCTGATCGGACCGGAAATCGGGCACATCGTCCACGAGATCACCAAGTAACCGTCGTCCCACCCAAGCCATTTCCCCGGAGCAACGCCACGTGAGCGCACGCAAAACGCAAATCCTCAAAGGCTTCCGTGATTACACGCCGGACCAGATGCGGCTCCGGTTGCAGGTGATCGCCATCTTCCGGCAGGTCTTCGAGCGGCACGGCTTCGAACCGCTCGACACCCCGGCGCTGGAGTACCTCGAAACCCTCACCGGCCAGGCCGGCGAGAACGAAAAACTGATGTACCACTTCCGCGACCAGGGCGATCGGGAGGTCGGGCTTCGCTACGACCTGACCGTGCCGCTGGCGCGCTACTTCGCCATGCACCAGCAGGAATCGGTGTTGCCGTTCAAGCGCTACCACATCGCGCCCGTTTGGCGAGCGGAGAAGCCGCAACGGGGCCGGTTCCGCGAGTTCTGGCAGTGCGACGCCGATATCGTCGGCACGCCGTCGATGCTGGCCGATGCCGAAGCGGTGAGCGTGCTGACCGACGCGCTCGACGCCGTCAACCTGACGCAGGCGGTGGTTTCGATCAATCACCGCAAGTTGCTCGAAGCGATGGCGCGGTTGGCGGGCGTGCCCGACGCCCAGGCCCCAACCGTGTTCCGGGCGATCGACAAGCTGGATAAGATCGGCCCGGATGGCGTGCGGGCAGAACTGACCAAAACCGGCATCGAGGATACAGCGGCAATTCGGGTCGTGGAGCTGGTGACCCGCACCGGATCGAGCGTGGAACTCCTCGACGCCGCCAGCACGGACCTCGCCGGCATCCCGGGCGGTGACGAGGCCGTTGCCGAGTTGCGGGACCTGGCGGGGTATATCGACGGGCTCGGTGTTCGGCCCGGCTCGTGGAAGATCGACCTCTCGCTGGCGCGGGGCATCGACTATTACACCGGCCCCGTGTTCGAGGCGCGGGTCGAGGAACCGAAGATTGGATCCGTCGCCGGAGCTGGCCGCTACGACGGTCTGCTCGGAACCTTTCTCGGGCGGAGCGTCCCCGCCACCGGCATGTCGCTCGGCCTGGAACGCATCCTGGAAGTGATCCAGGAATTCGATCTCCTGCCGGTCAAGGCGTCGGTCGCCGACATCTTCGTGGTGGCGTTTCCCGACACGCTGCGGGAGAACGCTCGGATCGCGAACGAACTGCGCCTGAGTGGTCTCAACGCCGACCTCTCGATGCTGCCAAACCGTGGCCTGGGCGATCAGATGAAGTACGCGTCGCGCCGGGGCATTCCCTTCGCCGTGATCGCCGGCGCCGGCGAGGCGCAGCGGCAGGTGGCGCTGATCCGCAACCTGGTGACGGGCGAACAGCGTGAGATCGCCATCGCTTCGCTAGCGCAGGAGGCCAAACTGGCGATTTCCGGATAGGATGGTCGCCAGAGACCTGTTCGGGCCATATGGCCATTCAACATTGGGAAGTGACATGTCAGAACCGGCAGCCGAACCGAATCATCAGACGTACATGTGGGTCGTCGCCCACCCGGACGACCTGGAATTCTCGTCCGGTGGCACCGTGTCGAAGTTCGCCAAGCAGGGGAAGCGGATCGTGCTGATCCAGGTGACGTCAGGCGACCGCGGCACGCAGGACCGCTCCTTTACCCCGGAAAGCCTCGCCGCGACTCGTGAGGCCGAGGAGCGCGAAGCCGCCACCCGGCTTGGCGTCGCCGAGGTCGTTTTCCTGCGCGAGCCGGACGGCGCTGTGGTTCCCGATCTTTCGCTTCGTGAAAAGATCACCCGGATGATCCGGACCCACCGGCCCGACGTGATCGTGACCCACGACCCGTTCCGGCCCTACGCCCTGCATCCCGACCACCGGGCGGTGGGCATGGCCGCGCACGACGCGGTTTATCCAACCTCGCGTGATCCGCTCTACTACCCGGACCACTTGACGTCCGGGCTGGAGCCACACAAGACGGCGGAAATCTGGTACTTCGGGTCCGACTCGCCGGATGTCCACATCGACATCACGGACACCTTCGACGACAAGATCGACGCCCTCCGCGCCCACCAGACGCAAGTCGGCGAGGCGAAGGAGCTGCCCGAGCGGTTGCGTGGCTTCTCATCCGACATCGCGAAAGATCAGCCGTTCGACCTGGCGGAGGCCTTCAAGGTCATCAAGATGCGGACCTGACACGGTATGCCTGATTCGACTCCCCGGGAACGCGCGATTCGCTTTGGCCAGGACCACTTTGCCGATGCCTGGCGGCCGGACAGAGTTGCCGAGGCGCCCGGTCGGCTGGAACTACTTGGGAACCACGTCGACTACAACGGTGGCCTGGTGCTGGCCGGCGCAATCGACCGGGTCGTCGCCATCGTTTCGGCCAATCGCGGCCCGGGGGGAAGGGTCGACATCGTGGCCGGCGATGTCTCCAGCGAGGTCGCTGCGATCGACGTCGCGGACTGCCGGGACTGGCACGCCTCCGCCGGGCCAATCGGTCCGTTCGATTACGCTCGGGGCGTGATGGCTGCTCTGCTCGCGAGGGGGCACGAAATCCGGGACGGCCAGCGGCTCTCGATCGCCGGCAACGTGCCGCTCGGGTTCGGCATGAGCTCCTCGGCCGGGTTGTGCGTGGCGCTCGTGCTGACGTTGGCGAGGACCGAACCATCGCCGGTCGAGATCGTGGCGATCGCGCGCGAGGCAGAACACCGCTGCGGCAGCCCGGTCGGGGCGATGGACCAATCGGCCTCGGTGGCTGGCGGGGTGATCCTGTTCGACGGGCGTGATGACAGTTTCGCTACCCTGGAGCCGGATCTCGGTGATTACGTATTCGCCGTCGCCGATTCTGGCGTGACCCACGCCGTCGGCGCGTCGTCGTATCCTGTGCGCGTGGCGGAGTCGCGGGAGGCGCTCGGCGTCATCCGCGATTCCGTCATTCCTGACCTGCTCACGTTGGGAGAATTGCCAGCGAAACGATGGCGCGAGGTTCGGTCCGATATGAGCGGGCGCCTCACGCCTCGCCTGCTCCAGCGGGTCGATCACGTGGTCTCGGAAGTGGCGAGGGTACTACTCGGCTTGAAGGCTGTCCAGTCCGCCGACTGGCCGAGGTTTGGGGGACTGATGTCGGAGTCGGGTCAATCGTCGAACCTTGTTTACGAGGTGAGCCACCCGCTAGTCGAGGAGCTCGTGGCCGAAATGAATGCGATCGACGGTGTGGTTGGCGCCCGGATGATGGGCGGCGGCGAGGGCGGACCAGCCCTGGCGCTCATTCATCGCGAGGCGGTGGCGAACGTAGCGGCGACGCTGGAGGGCGGTTTCTTCGGACGCCATCCGTCGCACCTCTCCGGTGACCGGTTGCAGGTCTGCGCCTTTGGCCCCGGCGCGCGGAGGGGTGGGATCTAGCGTCGGCGCCGCCAAGTGGAAGGGACCGGTAGGGCTGCCGAGCTTGTCCCGGCCCATGCTGCC